>CANQZB010000001.1 GCA_947628195.1 uncultured Clostridia bacterium
CGCTTCCGTTTAGGTACAAGCCCAATTTAACATTAAGATTGTTTTCATCATCGGTTTTAATATAAAAATAGTAAGTTGTCCAATTTCTAAACGAACTAATATTGTTTAATTCGCCAACAATATCATCGCTATCGGCATCTCTAAGTAGCAATGAGCCTATGCCGGCGTTTGTGTCGGTTAAAACATCTATAGTTATGCGGTAATAACTGGAAGAAGAAAGCTCAATAGCGTTAGTGGTTTCATAACCGAAATAAGTTTGATGCACATTGTCGTTTTCATCTGCTGAGCTAATTTTTAGCGCATAATTATCTGGCCTGCTAGCTTGTGGGATATTAAATTTATCATTTTTACTATCTGTTAAATTAATAACGCCAGTTTCAACATTGGATATTTCCGCATTCGCACTGGCAGTGTAACTATTTGGCATGTAAGAAGAAGCGTTATAATCCATAAAGTTAGCGTTTGGCATTAAGTTAGTTTCAGTTGCAGCATTAACAATTGGAATTTGCTTAATCGCGCCCATTAACCCTATGTTTGCAGTTAATATCAACACAAAGGTTAAAATAATGCCCGATATTTTTTTCATAAATTTAGTAATTTTCATTGTAACCTCTTTTAAATTATTGCTAATAAACTTTCTTATTATAATACAAACTTAAAAAAAAAGCAAATAAAAAATGGCAATTCGTGCACAATAAGAGTATGAAAAAGGTAAACAAATTCTATCTTGTGCTGTTTGGGGCGCTTATTGGCGTTATAAATGGCTTTTTCGGCGGTGGCGGAGGTATGGTGGTTGTGCCAGTTTTGAATAAATTGTTTAAAATGGAACAAAAAAAGGCCCAAGCCACAGCTTTGTTCGTAATTTTGCCAATAAGTTTGGTTAGCACAATTGTGTATATGTCGTTTAAGTCTATTAATTTTCAGGCTGGCTGGCCAGTTATAGCGGGCATTGTTGCCGGTGGCGTTATTGGTGCATTTTTGTTAAATAAGCTTAACAACAGAACAATAAAATATATTTTTATTTTTTTTATGTTTTTGGGCGGAATAGGAATGTTAATTTGGTAGGTTAAAATGATTATTTGGGAAATTATAGCAGGAATATTAGGCGGAATTATTGGCGGAATGGGAATGGGAGGAGGAACTCTTACAATACCCATTCTAACAATTTTTTTGCATTATAAACAGTTGTTTGCTCAAGGCATTAATTTAATTGCCTTTTTGCCAATGAGCTTTATTGCAATTATAATTCACATTAAAAATCATTTAGTGGCCTTTAAAGAAACCTGGTTGTTGGCTCTGGTGGGTTGCATTTTTAGTTTGGGTGGGGCATTAATTGCCAATCATATATCAAATTCCATATTAAAAAAGTTGTTTGCATTGTTTTTAATTGGCTTGGCAATATGGCAATTAATAGAACTTATAAAACAAAAAAATCAAAAACAAGATACAAAATAGTTATGCTCAACAACAATCTTAATTAAATTGTATTTCAACTTATACAATTGGTTGTTGTTCACACAATCGCTCAATTCTTTTATGCAAGAGTTAATGTTGTTTATGTTTTGTTTGGATTTTATATATTTAGAATTTTCACTAAAATTTGAAAAAAATTTGTTGCAAATCTGTTCATAATCAGTGCTTAAATTGTTAAAAAAATTTTTTAAATCGTCAATATTTATATCATTTTTATCAAAATTTACAATATTTTCATACAAATTTTCAACATTTTCTAAATTTTTTTCAATAATTTCAAAAACTATTTGATTTTGTTTATCGGTTAAATTCTTGTGCTTTTTAAAATTTGCACATTCAATTGAAAACACTTTTGCGGTTGGATAATCCTCTTTAATATTATTGCACACTTGCTGTGCGCTTTGCTGATTTAAATAATATCCCGCCAACACATGATAAGAGGAGTCAAAATAAATATAACCAGCGCCATTGCGTGCCTGAATTTCGGCAGATAACGCATTTGCATCGAAATATTTTAAAAAATTGTTAACTTCAACAAAATAAAAGTTTGATACAACATTTTTTTTCGGCTTTATAAAATAAATTACCCCTAGCAGAACAACGGCAAAAAAAATTAACAAATAAATAGATATACCAATGCTAGACCTTACTTTACGCTTATATTCATTATAGTCAAACTTATAATCTTGCATATCTATTATATTTTTTTATTTCAATTTTATGAAAAATGTCAGTGTTTGGATAAATTCGTGCCTTTCATAGTTATAATGAGGGTAGGAGGAAATATGAAAATAAAACCTTTATTTGACAGGGTGGTTGTTCTACCCATAAACGAACAAAAAGCCTCTCACGGAGGTCTGGTTTTGCCGGAGACGGCCATGTCCGAACAGACGATTGGCAAAATTGTTGCCGTTGGCAGTGGCACGACTTTTGATGGCAATAGTTGTGAAATGTTTGTTAAACCTAACGACACAATAGTGTTTAACAAATATACGTGTGATGAGGTTAAATTAGACAACACCACACATTACGTTTTGCGTCAAATAGATATTATAGGAGTATTAGATGATTAAACATATTATAGAAAATGGCGATACTGCCAAATTAAAGTTGTTAAAAGGGGTGGAAACACTTTCAAACGCGGTTAAAATAACCTTGGGGCCAAAAGGCCGAAATGCAATAATAAGTTGCAATTATTCCAAACCCGTTATTACCAACGATGGTGTTAGCATTGCAAAAGACATAACGCTTGATGACGTTGTTGAAAATTTGGGTGTAAACATCATTAAGGAAGCCTGCACCAAAACCAACGATATTGCAGGTGATGGCACAACAACTGCCACAATTTTAGCGGAAAAAATATTTAGCGAAGGCTTAAAAAGTTTTACCACGGGCGCCAATCCAATAATGTTAAGAAACGGAATAAAAAAAGCGATTGAGTTTGTAATTAACAATGTAAAAAAGCATTCCAAACCTGTTAAAGATAATAATTCTATTTGCCAAGTTGCCAGTATTTCCGCGGGGAGTGAAAGTGTTGGCAAACTGATTGCTTTGGCATATGAAAAAGTGGGGTTAGATGGCGTTATTACAATAGAAGAGGGTAACAATATTGAAAATTGTTTAAACATTGTTGAAGGGGCACGAATCAACCGTGGATACATTAGCCCATATATGTGCAATGACCAAGTTAAACAGACTGCCGAGCTTAATAATCCTTATATTTTAATTACAGATAAAAAAATTTCTCATATCAATGAAATTTTACCGATAATTGAAAAAGTTAACAATGTTAACGGCTGTTTGTTTATTATTGCTGAAGATTTAGAGGGCGATGCGCTTACAACTGTGGTTATAAATAATATGCGCAATATATTTAGCTGTTTGGCAATAAAAGCACCATATTTTGGAGATAGGCGAAAGAAAACATTAGACGACCTTGCGCTAAGTGTGGGAGGCAAATTTATTTCTTCAGATTTATATAATAATTTTAGCGATGTAACGCTTGATGATTTGGGCAGATGTGAAAAAGTTAAATCGGATAAAGATAATACAATAATAATTGGCGCAAAAGGAAATGAATTGCTTATTCAAGAGCGCGTAAAAGAATTAAAAGAAAAGCTTAAAACCACAACAAATGAATTTGACCGAGAGGTGATAAAAGGAAGAATTTCACATTTAAATGGCGGAATTGCGGTTATAAAAGTTGGTGCAGTTAGTGAATATGAATTAAAAGAAAAAAAATTAAGGATTGAAGATGCATTAAACGCTACAATGTCTGCCATTGAAGAAGGAATTGTTGCCGGTGGTGGCGTTGCACTGTTAAAAACCAAACCCGAATTAGAGAAGTTTACTGAAAACTTAACGGGAGATGAAAAATACGGGGCGATGATAATTTTAAAAGCGATTGAAGCGCCAATAAGGCAAATTGCCAAAAACGCAGGGGTTGACGATGGAGTTGTTGTTCAAACCGTGCTAAATAATGAAAGCGATACTTTTGGCTATGATGCATATAACGATAAATTTTGCGATATGTTTGAAACCGGAATATTAGACCCATTAAAAGTAACCCGAATTGCACTTGAAAGTGCAGGCAGTGTGGCTTCTACATTGCTTACAACCGAATGTGTTGTTGCTCAAGAATGTGATTTGGATGAAATAAGAAAATAAAAATTAAAAAAATAAAAATGCGGTTTAACCGCATTTTTTTAATTGTTTTCAACAATTTTGCCAATTTTAACATCAAAATTGTTGGTTTCGTAATTTAATTTCCTTATTCCGCAAACGGCTTTAATGTCTGCCTCGCACTGCTTAATAAAGGTTAAATCTGGGTTGGAAATTGTAACTTCTTCAATTTCGGTTTTTAAGCTTAATTTGTTTTCGCTTTTAAATTGCCTTACGCGTGAAACAACGTCAATAACCAAATCACCATTTGCAATAATGTTTTCTTTTTCAATTTGGATTGGTGAAAGAGTGGTTAAGTGAATGCTTTTTTCGCCTTCAAATTGCCTAAAATAGGTTTGATAAATTTCTTCTGCGATGTGTGGCATAGTAATGCCCAAAAGTTGCAACATTTTAAACAAAACATTATAACAAGCCCACTGCGCGCTTTGTTTTGCTTCAATCCCATAAATTTCTGGCTTATATAATCTGTTTTTAACAAGTTCAATGTAATTATCGCAAAAGAAGTAAAAGAATTTTTCAATTTCCGCTTTTGCATAACCCATTTCCACATCTTTATAAAAAGCGTAAGTTTTTGCATAGGCTTCGTTAAATTTGTGCATAATGTAACGGTCCATTGGCAAAATTGTTTTTGGCATTCTTGGGACATAATCATATAAGAAATTTAAAACAAATTTACTGCCGTTCCAAATTTTATTTAAAAGTTTATATCCGTCTTTTAAACCTTCTTCGTTGAACATAACATCTCGCCCATAAGCACCGCTTGCGCTGAAATATCTTACAACGTCGGCACCGTAGGTGGACATAATTTGTGTTAAATCCATTTTGGTGTTGGAAAGGTGTTTACTAATTTTTATGCCTTTATCTGCCATCATCCAACCATTAATTATTAAGGATTTCCATGGCAAGGTGCCTTGATGATAGTATGCTTTAATTATTGTGCGCAAACACCAGGTTGTGATAATATCGCGCCCGGCAAAACGCATATCCATAGGAATTTTTTTGTTTGCGCCAACTTCATCTTCTGCCCAATTTGTGTTAATTTGTGGGGTAACAGAACTTGTTGCCCAAGTGTCCATAACATCTGTTTCTGGCACAAAATTACCGCCACAAGCGCATTTTTCTTTTGGCTGGGTGGAAAGTGGGTTTACTGGCAAATCTTTAATATCTGCGTATTTAATTGCACCACAATTTTCACAATACCAAACAGGGAATGGCACGCCAAAATATCTCTGGCGGGAAATGCTCCAATCCTGATTTAAATTGTTTACCCAAGCCATATAGCGCGTTTTCATGCTTTCTGGGTGCCATTCTAATTCATTGCCCAACTCTGCCCATTTTTGCTTTAATTCTGGCGTGGAAGTGCGAATAAACCACTGCTTTTTAGTTAAAAATTCAATAGGTTGATCGCACCTTTCGTGCACTTTAACGCTGTGGGTGAGTGGCTCTTGCTTATACAAATAGCCTTGCGCTTGCAAATCTTCAATAACCGCCTTGCGGGCCTCTGTTGTTTTAAGGCCGGCATATTTACCGCAAATATCCGTCATTCGCCCGCCATCATCAATGGCTTGCTTTAACTCTAAATTGTATTCCTTCCACCATTCTACGTCAGTTTGGTCGCCAAACGTACAGCACATAACAATGCCTGTGCCTTTATCTATGCCAACTTTGCTATCTGCATAAATTTTTACAACTCTATCTTCAAAAAGTGGAACTTTAACAAGTTTGCCAACTAGGTGGGCGTAACGTTTATCTTCCGGATTAACAAATATTCCAACGCAGGCAGGCAAAAACTCCGGCCTTGTGGTTGCAATTGGAATAGTGCCACTGTTATCTGCAAGTTTAAAATTAAGGTAGTTAAATACGCTATCTAAATCTTTATCTTCCAACTCAAACATGGCAACGCTTGTTCTGCACTTTGTGCACCATGGGCTTGGCTTGTTCTCCCTATATGCAATGCCTTTTTTTGCAAGTTCTATAAACGATTTTTGGCTGGTTTTTTGACTGCGATTATCTATTGTGTTAAAACCCAAACTTAAATCACAACTCATGCCAGCACGCATCATTAAATCTTTATACTTTTGATTGTATCCCGCAACTAAATCTAACGCAATTTTTGTAAATTCCTCACGTGGAAGCGTGTGAGCACGAATGTTATTAACTTTTTCAACCAACAACTCGGTTGGCAGGCCGTTGTTATCAAAACCAAGAGGGTAAAAAAGATTTTTGCCCTGCATTCTGTTAAAACGAGCAATCATATCTGCTTGGCTAAAACCGTAAATATGACCTATATGCAACTCACCGCTAACTGTTGGGGGTGGGGTGTCTATAGAAAAGGTTGGCTTTTTGGAATTTGGGTCAAATTTATAAATTCCTTCATCTTGCCAAAACTTTTCCCATTTAAGTTCTTTTTCTTCAATGTTATATTTGTTATCTAGCATTTTTATCTCCTAAACTTGGCAATTATAACATAAATTAACATAAAAATCAACTAATTGCTAATTAAAATTAAACTAAAATAGCTCTTCATTTTGTTGACAAACTTAAATTTTGCGTGTTATAATCTTTTAACAAAAGGAGAAATTATGACAATTGAAAATTTAAAAGAATTTTTTAAACAAATTGGCTTTGATTGGACCGGTAAAATTTTTGATTCAGCGTGGCACGTTGTGCCATTTGGAAGTGATGACCAAACTTTCACACCAAAAACCTTTGAGGAAATATTGAAATATGAACAAGAATGCGATCCGATGCCTCGTTTTGTTTTTATCCGCAAAGATTGGCAAGGAAACTTAATAAATTCCTATCATTCGTTTAGAGTTATACCCGAAAGGTTTGAAGAGTTCAGGGATTATGATGATGGTTTAGGCTGGGAATTGGGCAGAGGCATAAACTACACCGAACAATGGCTTGAATTTCAAAAAGGATTAGGTGTTAATTTGGCATAATTATAAAATAAAAATGTCGGCATAAAGCCGACTTTTTCTTTTGTGCTTTAAAAATTTTATCTTTTGTATTTTATGTACTTCTTCTTTTGTACATATTTATATTAGCACAATTTAAAAAATTTGTCAATTATTTTAATAAAAATGTTTTATTTGTAATATTTTAGTAAAAACTAACGCAAATTGTTGCAAAAAAGCAAACAAAATATTATAATTTATAAAAAGTTTAGATGCAGTGAGCGGATTACTTGGTGTTATTTTTATTTGCCATTGTGGAATTTATAATTTAATAAAAAAAATTAATAAAAAATTAAAAAATTGATAAATTTATTCAAAAAATTTGCAAATTTTAATAAAAAATTGAAAAAAATAAAAAATTTTATTTAAAAATAAAGGATAAACATGGAACAAAAAATCAATTACAAAAAAAGTTTAGGTCAAAATTTTATTTATGATATTAATTTATTAAACGCTATTGTTTCCGATGGGGAAGTTGAGGCTACTGATACAGTTCTTGAAATTGGTGCGGGCGTTGGCAGTTTAACAAAAGTTTTATGCCAACGGGCGCATAAAGTTATTTCTTTTGAAATTGACAAAAATTTAATTCCTTATTTGGAAAATTTAAAACAAAAGTATAAAAACCTTACATTGCATTATCAGGATTTTATGTTAGCGGACATCCAATCTTTAAATTTGCATAACGCAAGGGTGGTTGCAAACATTCCGTATTACATTACAACACCTATTATTTTTAAGTTGATAGATAACATTAATTATTTTAAATCCATTTTAGTGCTAATTCAAAAGGAAGTTGCGGAAAGATTTTCTGCCAAGCCTAAAACTAAGGATTACGGCATAACAAGTGTAATTTTACAATCCATTTTTGATGTGCGCATAACGCGCATTATTAAAAAAGAGTGCTTCACACCAAGCCCCAAAGTTGATAGCGCCTTAATAAAACTTGTGCCTCATAATAAATATAGCATAGAAGATTTTGACGGCTTTAAAAAATTTGTTCAAAACGCATTTTCCATGCGCAGAAAAACACTAATAAACAACTTGAAATTGTTATACGATAAAGCGCAATTAGAAAATGCGTTAACTAAATTAAATTACAACATCAATGTCCGCCCGGAAGAAATTTCGGTGGAAGATTTTATTAAATTATATTTTTATTTAAAAAATTAAACATAAAAAAATTAATTAACAATTTTTGTTTTTGAATTGTTAATTTTTTTAAAAAAACAAAAAATAATTAAAAAATAATAAAAAATTGCGAAAATTTAATTGTTTTTTAAAAATTTTAAATATTTTTCTCAAATTTAATATTGTCATTAACAAACATTTTGACAAAATTCTTTTTTTAATTTCGTTTGACTTTAAAATTATATATTTATATAATTATTTTGTAAAATTTTGTAGATAATAAGTTTACAGGGGTAATTGTAAAAATATTATTTAGCATTTTAGGTGGTAATAAATGGCAAAAAAAATATTTAAAGTTATAGCTATTACACTTGCATCTATTATTGGTTTTGCGGGTGTGGTTTTTGGCGTTTTGGCTTTAATGGGCAAGTTTAAAGAGCCGGTGGTGTATCCGGAAGAACTTACTTTTTTAGAAAGTGAGCAAACTATTGTTTACGATGGTGAGGCGAATAACAAATATTCGTTTACTTTAACCGGCACAGCAAGTGGTGATCATGTGGTTAATAGGCGTGTTTGTTATTTAAGTTTTGACCAAGGGGAAGATTTAATCACCCTATTAGATTCCAATGGCGAAGAACTGGAGCATGTTGAAAACACGCTTTACTATAAAGTTTTGTGCAACGAGCCAATTTATTACAAAGTTAATGGCAATGCGGAATTAGATGTTACCAAGGCGGAATTCGGCAAAGTGGTTATGAAAGCGCGTGATGAGCGCGAAAGAGTTAGGTCAAACACTCAAACGATTTGGATTGATAGAGCGGTTACAGATGTTTATTTAAAAGATTATAAATACGATAAAACACCAGACCTAGCTTCACAAGAAATTTCTTTAAACATTAATCAGGAATTGTCATTTGCTCAGTCTAGTTTTTATGCACTTCCAGAATATTCTTTAAATCCTATAAGTGCCGAGCAGGCAAAAAATGTAAAAGTTTATTATGATGACCAAACAGGCAGAGATTTAATAGAAATTAGTGAAGAACTTCCTTTTATTGAAAAAGATGAGGACGAAAATTTATATTTTAAATCTTCCGAAAGTGGCACAAGTTATAAATTTGTAGTAGCTGTGTTTAACAGTTACAAAGCTGAAAGCGACTATGTTGGAACAAACCTTCAATATCCTAATCAGGAAAAGGTTGACAACATGGTCTCAACCATCCTTAATGTAAGCGTTGCAAATAAAGATATTGATAGTGTTGAAATTAAAGAACAACTAAACTTAAACCTTTACAAAGAAACAGAATTTAGTTTAACCGACATTGGTTTAACCATGACAAAAGATGGCGAAATTACCGATCGCTTTAACGAAGCTTCTTTTACATTAAACGAAAATAGAGTTTGGCAAAACACAAATTTGAAATTTGAAAATTCAGATGCAAGTAAAACCATAACATTTATAGATTCTACAATCGTTAAAATTACCGGATTTGATAATCTTGCTGACGGAAGTTACACTTATTCAATTTCAATAAACGGTGGTAACATCTCAATAAATACTTTAAATTTAACAATAAATTATGGCTCTAATTCAACTGATAATAAACGAATAACAATTAATAGCAAAAATTCAATTCGTGATTTAACATTTGGGCTAGATAATTTCACCTGCGTTAATGGTTCAGCTTTTGTTGAAAACAACCATTTAACCATGCTAAAAACAGGAAGTTATTTAGATTTCTTTACAACAGATGCGGATAATTATTCTTTAGCGAACGAGTTTAATTATGAACCAACTCAATTAACCACAACGGGAACAAAATCTTTTTCAATATTAACCAAAAATTATGTAAGCGAATTGCAATTAGGCGTGTTGGTGGTTAATAGCGATGGCAAAATGTATTCCGCTTTCCAAATTGCTAATGTATTGCCGGTGGAAACCGACCCAACATTTAAAACTAAAAATGTAAATTTAAACATTAATTATGTTAAAAATGGCGATGTTGTTGAACCTTCTTATGAGGAATTTGCTTTAACAGATTTAATAAACGAAAATAACAGTTCTTATAACGCTTTTGTAATGATTACTCCAAGCGGAAACTCTTGTGTTGAAACATTAAATAATTTTAACTGCACTATTAGTGATCAACAATATGTTTTGGTGGGCTACTTAAATGAAGCCGGCGCATTTGTAAATAGCATAAAAGTTAATGAAAATGCCGAAACAAAAACTTGTTCAATTTATTTGTTAAGGCTAAAAAATGCGTTTGAACAATCTGCCGAAGATCTAATTGAAAATAGCACTCAATTAACCGATATTGTTGCAGGTGATGTCAACACTTATGTTAACGATAGCTATGAAGTTAAAGTTAATTTGAATTACGAATTTAACCCAGATTTTGTAGATATTGCTTATGATGACGATGATTACATTTTAGCAAACGATGATGTTTTAAAAATATTGGAAAACACTAAAAGCCACACCTTAAAGCTAACTTCTTCTTGTTGGGATATGTTGGTTAAAGCCGACATAACACTTGAAGACATTAGCATTTTAATGGGTGGCAATGTAATTGATACTTCTAGCCTTGTAATAGATAGCCTTGTAATAGAAGATGCTGTTCTTAATAATCAATTCATTTTAATTACATTTAATGTGGGAGATGCCCGTGTTAACAGAGAAAACGTTGAAGAAGAATTTGAGATTCAAATTCTGCCTAAAAACGCAAATCGCCCAGTTAAAACCAAGCCTATTGTTGTTGCCAATTCCGAACCAACAGACATCGTTTTAAATTTGGAAGAAGATAATGTTATAAAGTTATATACATCTTCAGATGATGCAAACCAAGCAAACACTTATTTAAAAATACTTATAAGTTACAACACCGAAACTGCAGGTTATGATTATAAATATTGCATTGTGCAAAACGGCGAAGAAGAGGGTTATCATCCTTTAAATGAAATAGCACAATTATTCAACAAAAAAACCAATGGCACATCTGGATTTATAGGTAATCCGCAATATGCCGGTTTTGAATTTGATATAATCTACACTTTAGCCAACGGAGATTTATTCGATTTAGATAATTTGCAAGTGAAAGGTGTGGGTGAAACCACATTGGCAATTTCAATTGGCAGTGTTACAAAATATTTTGGCTTTAAAATAACAACCGATGAAAACTTTGAGTTTAAAGCAGAGCAAAATTACAGCGTTCAAAACACAACTGCTACTATAAAAGATTTTGTAACTTATGAATATCAAGATGAAGATCTTGCTTCTCTAATAGAAATTGACTTTAACAGTTTAAAAGGCGCAATTGGCGGAGAACCGCTAGAAATATCACCTTTAGGTGGAAACTATGAAAATGGTTGCCAATTAACCCATAATGGATCAGTAATATTAAATATCACCAAAAATGGCGATGGAATTTGGCAATTTTCAAGAAGTTCAGAGCAAAATTCAACATTAACATTGAATTTTGATGTTAAAGTTTTAACTCATTCTGCACAAAGAGTTAATTTGTCATTTATTAGTGCGCTTATGGTGGACGTTAATACCGACTATTTTGAAAATCTTTATGCCGACACAACTGTTTTAATGTATGAAATTATTACAGAAAAAAGCGAATTGAAAAATCAACCATATTTTATTATTACAAATAAAACAGGAGATGATGCTAGCATAACAGTTAAGTTTTCAAAGGGCAATACAATAGAAAGCGACATGTCTGCAACATTAATGCTAGAAGAAGGCACATATACAGTAAACTTCTATCAAAACGAAGTTGAATTTGCAAGTAAAGAAATTACAGTGCTACCAAATGTTATAATAAGCGATAAAACCGATTTAACATTAGAAAGTTATACGGATTATAGCGATTTTGTTCCAACTTATTTTACTTTAGAAAGTTATAAAAATGATATTACATACGGCGTTCAAGATTTTTATACAAAAGACCAATTAGAAACTTTATCATATACAACTTCATTAAGCATAAAAGAAGTTGAAACATTGGGCGATGACGGAAGCGATATTTTGACATTTGCAGGCAACACATTAACAACGGGCTGGATTGAAAAAATTAGCGATTTTAAAACTGTTGAAATTCAATTTGTTTATAATAACAAAGATTTAGGCGCTGGCAATGTAAAATTTGCAGATGGAGTTGTGCAATTAACAATAACAAATAAATATGATAAATATTTTAAAAACCTTAACAGTTATGAACTTATGGCATTTGTTGGGTCTGATAAGTTTGTAAATAATTTATCTTCATCAATATCCGGCTTATCTTTAACTAAAATTGAAGTAAATGAAAGTTTTTCTACTAATAAAACCATAGAATTTAACACTGCCGGCAAGGCAATTACTTTAACCACAGCAATAACTGAAAAAATTAATAACATTCCATTAATTTTTACCTTTAACATAAATTCAAAAACTTTAACTTATAAAAATACTGATAATATAAATGAAGATTTAAACATTACAATAAGTTTAACTCCTTATAAGCCAGAACAAAACGCAACTTCTGCCGTTATGGGAGAAAACGTTAATTTAATTAAAGATGTTTTAACCATAACTGATGCAGGCACAGGCGATGTTAAAACAGAAATTGCAAACAATGTTGAAAGCATAAAAATTACAGAAATTTCAAACAAAAATGCCCTTGCAAATTATGAAATTGTAATTGGCAGTGGTTATGAAAATGGAAGTTCGCTAGAAGATATTCCAACCGCATTGCTAGCAAAACTTCAAGAAAATGAAATTAAATTAACAATTTATTACACAATTTCATATACAACCGGTGGCGAATTTGTGTTTAGCTACGAGTTAACAATCAAAAATGAAATGAGCCTGAATATAACATATCCTTATAGCGATTTGTCCGCTCAAAATGTTTCATTTGCTTTTGTGGCTGGGGAGGATGCCGAACACGCCAAATCCGCATTGGATAAAGACGGGGACGGCACTATTGATCAGCCTTTCAACTACGAGCCAGTTTCTATGGGCCAAACAATTACATTTGGCTATGATGAAAATTTAAATATCACCCGCTCAACCAACGCACAAAACACAGAAGACGATTTAAAAATAAGTTTGGTGGCATATTTCAACGAGCCTTTAACAAGAAATTATTATCTTGCTAACAATATTGAAATTAATGAAAGTTTAAAATCCGTAACATTCCGCAATTCTGCAGTGTTTACTTATGGCTATTTTATTTTCAAATTAACCACCAGCACAGGATATTCTGCATATTATTTTGTGCGCTTGCAAAACATATCTAACTATGTTGCTGATGATTATAGTTTTACATCAAAAGATGTTCAATCTGACGCTTTAGCAACATACGCAGGTGTTTTAGACACATTAGATTTAACAAAAGACTTTAAACTTAAAAATGTTAGCACAGACAATATTTCACTTTACATTTTGAATGCCACAGGGCTAGACGGCTCAACATTTAAATACGGCGATGTAAATTATAGTGGCACAACCCTAGAAAACGATGTTGAAGTAGGTTATGCAAGATATTCAAAAGTTAATGCAGAAACGATGCCAAGCGTAAAGAATTACACAAATGTTAAATTGGCTTTAGTTTACAAAAATTCTTCAACCGAATTCTGCATAGGAACAGTCAATTTATATTTAAAACCAGAAGGCGTTACAGTTGAAAAAGTTGCAGGTGATGTTAAATATATTAGTGGCGTAGATACTGGAGAATATACATACGAAAGAACAAACGGAACTGGTAAATTTGCAAATCCATTTACTGTTACAGGTTGCACCTTTGAATCATTGGAGATTGAAAGCGAAAATGAAACAGATGGCATTGTTAGTGTGGGTGCCGATAACAGCATTAATTTTGAAAAATATATAAACAACCGCAATTTGGAATTTACCGCTGTTTATACTTATAATATTGATAGTGCAAATTTTGTTTTAAAATTGCATATTACATATAAAGGTTTGGAATTGGATTTATCTAAAGAAACCTTAACAGTTGGCGAGTTTAAGAAAGAATCTGGATTCAACACAAAATTGTCAATTAGTGAATATTTTGGCGAATATAAAGGCGAAGTTAATATAATTGGGAAAGGCTTAAATTACACCATAGATTTAGCAAAAAACAAAATTACATCTAATGATAACGGCTCAATGTTAAGTTATGAAACAGGCAAATATTATTTAACATTTACTCAATCAAGCAGTGCACAAAAAATTGAATTTACAATGACTTTTACAGATTTAGCCGGAAGCTATTCTAAACAATTTGAAATAAATGTTAAAGAGAATTATTCTGTGCAAGCCGAAACATCTCCAAACAGCGGAAATCTGCAATCTCTAGCATTGTATGCTACAGCAAATGGAACATATACAAGCAAGGTTGGCGGCTATATTGACATAGAAAAAACAGAAGGAAGTTCTTATTACTCATATAAAATAGGTGGGTTAACATTCTATTGCGCTAAAAACTCTTCTTACAAAATTAAAATTGAATTAAGCAATGCGAGATATAGCGCGAATGATAACAGTGCAGTTGAATTTTCAGTGGGTGGCCAATTTAACTTTATACATATGCCAATCGATAGCCAAATTGTGCATTTAACAATTTCTTTAATTAATGGCAGTGATAGTCTTATAAACAGAGATTTTTACGTGCGTTTGCCACAAACTTATGTAACATTGCAAGCACAATATTTATTACAGTCTGATAATGACGCGATTGTCGATCACGAAAATGTGGCTTCAGGCTCTAACATTACAATAGATGAATTATTTAATTCTAAAGTAGATAACAATTATTTAAATAAATATAGATTTAAGTTAATTGTTCTAAAAGATGGCAGACAGCAAGAGGCTGAAGGATTTAATCTTTCCGCAATGGGCTTTACAGACCAAAACAACTTAAATTACATTAGCGATGATTATGTGGTTGTTGGGGATAACGCAAGTTATACTTCTTCTGGCAGAAAAATAACATTTAGCCAAGTAGAAACCAACACTTTAAGCACTTTAAGTTTAAAGAACGAGTTGTTACCAAACCCATTTACCTATCAGTTCCAAATCATGGCAGATGCTGTTGATGGCTTTAACTTTAACGGAGATGCCGTTTACGGAACAGATTATGCTTCAATTAACTATAACGATTTAAAGAACAATCAATCTAAACAAGTTCGTGTTGCAGAGTGGAAAGATGCTAGAAATACAATATTGTATTTAAAAAGTATTGGCGAAAAAACACCTCAAAGCACGACAGGAAATCTGCCATTTAATATAGCAGAAAAAGCATATAGCTTTGTAGATGATTTTGGAACATTACAAATATCTTTAAACGCGCAAAAGCAATTAATTGTGGAACTTGTTGATCCAAATTCGGAATTTAAAAAATTGCAATTCAGTTTAACATTTGTTGGCAATGGTGGCCAAGATGTTTGCCTAAATATATATTTCTTCAATTATGAAATTGGTGCATATTCGGCAGTGGAGCAATATGCTGGCGAAAATTATAGTTTGGCAAACATTATAACCTTGCCAGAAGATTTAACATTAGAATATTTAGAAAATGAATCCACATTCACTTATAAGCGAGATACATACGAATGTGGGGCTTCCAACCCTTATAAATTATTCACAGTGGATGCAGGCAACAAAACATTAAATTTATTCTCTGTTTCGGAAGACGCAACATTAAATTTAAAATTTGCAATAAAAGATGGCGATGTTATAGTTAAAGAAGTTTCCTTAACCGTAACTCAAAAACGAAATATTCAATTTAAAATTAATGACGAAACTTTGCCATACGGCAACACATTCGATTCAAATTACATTTTAAATAACGCTAACGATTCTAATTTAACTTCTTCAGCAAATTTCCCATATAGTGAAGATTTAGCCTCGCAAGAACATAATGATAACGGAACAATAACATACGGCAATGTAATTTATTTAAAAGATCTTTGGGCGGATGTATATTCAATTAACAAAGATTCTAAAATTGAAGATTTAACTATAAGATACTCCTTAAGAGATAGTTATGATGGCGTTTCAATTAAAGACAATAAAATTGAATTTTCAAAAGATTTTACAGGAGTTTTGCGCTTAACATTATCCGTAACCACGCGTGCCGGCGTGAGTGTGGAAGATTTATATTCAGTAAATTGGGATATAAACGTGCAAGGTTTTGTAAATTATGTTTACAACAACACAACGCATAGCGAAAATTACATAATGCGCAACAGTGGCACGGCGTTTGCCGGCGGAACATCGGTTAATGTAATTTCTAATTTAGGGAATGCGTTAGGTTGCGCTATTACAACCAGCAACACTTTTGCCGATGAAAAAATTAAAGTGGAAACACCTGAATTCACTTACGATGTTAATTATGTCGTAATAGATAGTAAAACAAGCATAAACGCAAGTGAAGAATTTGCAAACAATTCACGAACCCAAGCAGAAATTGTTAAAAACGAAAAATCTCAATTTGGCTTTTCAACAAAACTGCCTTATGTGGTTACTGGCGACAATGCATATATTGTAATTTACCAAATAAAAATTACATATTTAGGGCAAATCTCGCAAACATATTACGCAAACTATTATGTTTCAAATAATAGTTCAATTACACCATCTGAAACTAACAAAAGCATAAATGTGGATAGTGAGTTAACTTCAAAGGGCAATGCTTCAAACTATTTGCAATTATTCTGTTATAAAGATGAAATAACTTTCCAACCAAGTGAAAGTGGAGATGCTTTTAATGGAATATTAATTTATTTGAGCAATAAAAATTATCAGTTGAATATATCTGACGGCACGCATGCCGGAACATGGACTTCTTTAAATGGAGTTGACTTTACAAAGGAAGAGAGTGATGAAACATTAACAATTTCATCTAATGGCACATATACATTAGGCGAAGGGCACGGCAGTTACACTTCAAATATAAGTTCGGAAAGTTTCTTTAACCACACCTTTAAAAATGTTAGCGAATTCGCTCAACTTGTTGATTCTGCCTATGTTGAATTTTCTGATATGAAAAATTATAACGCTAGCGAAGATGCGCAAATCTATTTTAAATTAGAATACATAGAGAATGGTTATTTTGGAATACATTTAACTGAACCTTATAAGGATAGTTCAACAACTGAACTAATTGGCAGCAAAAAACCATTGTTCAACAACGAGCTAAATGCTGTTATTAAAGTGTTTACAACTTTAAACAATAAAGCCGTTGTGCAAGCCAATTTAACTTTAACTTCTAGTAATAAAATAACGCCAAAAGGGCAGTTTGAATTAAGTGAAATTTTCCCTGTTGGAACATATAAGGAAGAAGATGCAGATAAAGTTATAATAGGCGTTGGTGAATCTGCGCAAAAGAACTGGGTTGAAACTGGCGAAATTAAAGAAGATTCAAATAGTGACGCCAATGCAACTGTAATAAAAATTGGGCAAACCCAATATAAATTATATTCGGTAACATACTCTAGTGACGCTTCATCTGATTTATACTCAATTAGTGAAAAATTCTATTATGTTACAAAAGAAGGTGGCAACCAATTTATATTCCTTGTTTATAATCCAAAGGCGGCTGATTACAGCACCTTTACTGTAAATTATGCGGATAATCAAGATTCAACAGCAGATTTAACCGGTAAATTCATAAAATACTTCAATGACGATAATGGTACATTTACAAAAGAAACATATAAAAATGATGGAGATTTCCCTATTTCGGTAAGTAGTGAAAACCCCGAATTGAATGATGCTTTGAAGGACATAAACGACCCCACTTCAATTACATTAACGCATGACAATTTAATTGAAATTAAAAATAACAATCCAGACAAAACTTATGTGGATATTAACTTCACCGCAGTGCATGATGGAGTAACTGTAAATTTTGTTGTTACTTTCTATTTGCCACCAAAGCCTATGATTAATGTAAATCTTAACTCGGAAGTGAATATATCATCGCTGAAAATACCTGTTATAAATGATGATGTAAAAGAATTTGCTAGCTTGAGTGAAAATTACAACAAAGTGCGTTCGGTGGAAGAAGTTTCTTCAACATACACAACAATATCTCTCACGCAGAATGATTCAGATGATAGTCATTTAGTTACAGGCGTTACAATTAGTTTAAACTTAGAAAGCATTAGCGCCTATTTTACCAACAACAACGAAGCCAAATATCTTGACATAAACATTACAATAACCACAACCGATAATTTGACATTATCATTTGTAATTCGCGTTAACAAAGCGGAAAGTGAATAAAAGAGCCTAAATGGCTCTTTTGTTTTTTAAAAAAATTTTTTAAACCGCGCTAAATTGTTGACAAATAAAACATTTTTACTTAAAATAGAATTAAGAGGTGAATTTTATGGCAAATTTATCTACAGAAGAATTTGAAAACAAATGTATGGACATTATTGAAAAATGCGTGGCGGCAGACAAAAAAATGCAAAAGGCAAACGCAATTAAAATTGCAGAAAAGATGTTGGAAAATGCCAAGGCAAAAACAAGCAATAAAAACATTATTGCTATTTATGAACGCGTTATAAAAGAGTTCAACATTGCTTCAGATGAAGAATATGTTATGCTTTGGAAGCAGATTTGGAGTTAGTAATCAATTATGGGTTTTTTTGATTGGGTTATGCACGGTTTAGGGTTTGAAGGGAAAAGCGACAAAAAAAACAGCAAAACCAAAACTGAAGATGATAAGTATGCTAACTTTAATCTTCATGAGCGAGTAGCGGGCGAAACCGAAAATTTGGAAACTGTTTCATCAAACACAAACAGCTTTAATTCGTTTGGAATGCAAGCAGAATCAAATATAATTATGGTTGAGCCAAAAACGCAAAAGGAAATTCAGCAGGTGGTGGATTACCTTAAACAAGGGCAATCTGTTGCCGTAAATTTAGAGGGAATATCTTCAGCCGATAGCAACCGTATTCTTGACTTTTTGTCTGGCGCTATATATGGCATAAATGGCAGTATTCATCGCTGGCATGGAGATTTATTTTTGCTTACGCCAGAAGGTAGAAAAATTTTGCGCCCAGAAGGCAATTCTGGCGAAAATAAAAGTTAATAAATTGCTTTTTGTTTAATGAAAAAATGGATAATAATATTAAGTTCAATTATTGGTGTGTTGGTGATTGATTTAGTCACCAAACATTTTTTATTTTCAGTTGAATATTTTAACATTATTCCTAATGTAATTAGCATTGCATCAAATGGTGGCAACAGTGGCATTGCGTTTGGCATGTTTTCGGGCAACACAATTATGTTAATAATTATAAGTTTGGTGCTAATTGTGGCTTTATTTATATTTAACTATTTTGTTAAAAATAAAAACGTGCTTTACTGTTTGTCGTTTGGGTTTATAATTGGTGGCGCACTTGGGAATTTGGTGGATAGAGTTTTCCTTTCTTCCCACGCGGTTAGAGATTTTATTTTTCTAGATTTTTGGCCAACATTTCCAACCTTTAATTTTGCCGATAGTTTTTTAACAGTGGGGGCAATATTAATGGCAATCTATTTAATATTTATGGCGGGCAAAAATGAAAAAACATAATTTCAAGTGTGATGAAACGGGCGTGCGTTTAGATGTGTTTTTAACCAAACACACCACCTTAACACGCAGTTACATTAAAACGTTAAATGATGAAAAATTAATACGCGTTAATGGCAAGTTTGTAAAATCTGGTTATAGCCTTAATGCGGGTGATGAAATTGAATTAACCGAAAAAGAAATTGAACAAATTTCTGCCGGGCCGGAAGATATTCCGCTTAACATCGTTTATGAAGATGAAGACTTGCTTGTTATTAACAAACAAGTTGGCTTGGTGGTGCATCCTTGCAGTACAACAAAATCTCATACGCTTGTAAATGCGCTGATGTATCATATTAAAGATTTATCTTCAATTAACGGCGTTTTGCGCCCGGGCATAGTGCACAGGTTGGATAAAGATACTGGCGGGCTTATGCTTGTTGCAAAAAACGATGCTAGCCACAAAGAACTTTCTAAACAACTTAAAGATAAAACTCTAAATAGAGAATACAAAGCCTTAATAAAGGGCAGAATTAAAGACGATTTTGTGGTTGAAGGCTATTTGGGTCGTAACCCCAAAAATCGCGAGCAGATGGCATTGGTGGGCGAAGCAAATGGCAAGTATAGCAAAACTTTATTTACAATAGATAAAGTTTATGAGCATTACACTTTGTTAAACTGTAAACTTTACACGGGCAGAACGCATCAAATACGCGCACATTTAAAAAGCGTTGGGCACCCTATTGTGGGCGATACTCTATATGGCGGAGCTGATAAAATATATTCAAGCGGGCAATTATTGTTTGCATATAAGATTTCGTTTGTTCACCCCAAAACACACAAGAAAATGACTTTTGAAATAGATTTGCCCGATTATTTTAAAGAAATTTTAAAAAAGTTATAAAATTAGGCCAAATTTTTAAAAAATTTAATAAATTTAACCGATTTTTCAAAAAAATCATAAAATTTTTACTGATTTTTTAAAAAAAACTAAAAAGTTTAAAGATAAAAATTTTTTGCGAAACAACAAAAAAGTGTCAATTTTAATTGCTAAACTTAAAAATGTTGTGATATAATAAAAATAGGAGGGTGTAAATGAAGAATAAAGGATTAATTAACTTTTTAGCTTACATTGCTATTGCGTTTGTTGCCGTTGCTCTTGTGCTTGGTAGTGTGTTCAACTGGATCTTTGGCAAAGGTTCTACAATCGTTACGGCTATGAATTTAATTGCCCAAATCATTGCTTATGCAATTACCGCTATTTTTGCTTTCTATTATGCAAAAGGCAGAAAGAGCATTGGCTGGATGATCGCTTTTGTGGTGTTCATCATTATCATAGTTGTATTCTTGGTTGTTGGATTATTCTAAATGAAAAAATTTAATTTCAAACTCGCCATTTCACTGGTGAGTTTATTTATAAGTATAGTATTGATTTTGTTGAGCAAGTATAGTAAATATTGCTTTTCTTTTGCCATGATTTTTTTAGCAGTGGCGCTTGTTTTGTTTGTTGCAGATAAAGTTGCCATTATTGGCGAAAGAATAAATCAGGCAAATTCTTATTTAGAAAGCGATGATTTTAATGCTGATGAAATATATGAAGTTAGCAGTCAGGCAAAAAAATTAGCTAAACAGCGAATATCTTTTATTTTGGGCACCGTTGTGTTTGTTATTCTATTTATTGTGCTGGCTTTTACAGTGTCTGTTTAATTTATTAAAAGCAAAATCAATAATTAAAATTTTAAAATCTATTGATTTATTATTTTTTGTGTGATATAATAGGCAGGTTTAAAGGAGAAATTATGCAATTTGAAATTACAAAAAAAGAAAATGGGGTTTTTGAAGCCCTAATTAAAGTTGAAAAGCAGGAGTGGGAGGCAAGCCTTAATTCCGCTTATGAAAAAGAAAAAGGAAAATATAACGTTCCCGGATTTAGGAAGGGTCACGCTCCACGCAATGTTATAGAAAAAACTTATGGTGCAGGCGCGTTCTTTAATGGCGCTATTGATGAGGTTTATTATAAAGCCTACACTCAAATTTTAAAGGAACACAGCGAAATTAAACCTGTTTCCGCACCGGATTTAAACATTAAAAAATTAGATGAAACAGGCGTTGAATTTATATTGTCAATCCCTTGTGTGCCGGAATTTACTTTGGCGCAATATAAAGGCCTAACTTTTACAAAACAAAAAATAGAAGTTGGTGAAAAGGAAGTTAAAGAGGCTATTGATAGGGAATTAATGCGCTCTTCAAGGCTTGTTGAAACCAAAAAATCAGTTAAGAATGATGATTTTGTAACCCTAGATTTTGACGGATATATTGACGGCAAGCAGTTTGACGGTGGCAAGGCAGAAAATTATCAATTAAAAATTGGCTCTCACTCTTTCATTGACACATTTGAAGATCAACTTGTTGGCTTAAATATCGGGGATAAAAAGGACGTTGAGGTTACCTTCCCAGCAGATTATCACGAAAAGAGTTTGGCCGGCAAACCTGCAGTGTTTAAAGTTGAAATTAAAAACATTCGTGAACGCGTTATTCCAGAATTAAATGAGGAATTTGTGTCTAATTCTACCGAATTTAACACTGTTGATGAATATAAGGCAGGCGTTAAAGATAGATTAATAAAAGAGGCTAATGAGCGTGCCGATGTTGAACTAGATAACGATATGCTAGATAAAATTATCGACGATACAGTTTTAACCGCGCCAGAAGCAATGGTTGAAGAAGAAACTAACCGCCAAATTCAAGGCATGACCAACCAAATGAAATATCAAGGCATTCAGTTAGAAGACTATGTTAAATACATTGGCAAAACAATGGACGAATTTAAGGCAGAAGTGCGCACAAGTTCTGCCCGCAACGTTAAGGCGAGATTGGTGCTTGAAAAACTTATTAGAGATGAAAATTTGGATATAACTGAAGCGGATATTGACAAAAAAGTGGAAGAACTTGCAAAATCTGCCAATAAACCCGTAGAAGAATACAAAAAACAAGTTAATAATGATTTAGTAAACCAAATTGCAAACGAACTTTTAATGAAAAAACTGCTAGACTTCTTGCACGCAAACAACACAATTAAATAAATTACCCAATAAGAACAATGTTCGTAAAGGGGACCAAACCGGGCTCTCACAAGAACTTGTTTTCAAAGTGAGGATATAATAAAAGGAGAAAGTATTATGATACCTATGGTTATTGACCAAGTTGGCAATGTTGAACGCAGTTATGACATTTATTCTAGACTACTTGAAGATAGAATAATTTTCTTAACTGATGAAATTACCGACCAAACTGCAAACACAGTTGTTGCACAATTAATTTATTTGGAGGGTAAAAATCCGGATAAGGACATTTATATGTACATTAACAGCCCAGGTGGAAGCGTAACCGCCGGCCTTGCTATTTATGATACAATGCAATACATTAAATGTGATGTTTCTACCATCTGTATTGGCATGGCAGCAAGCATGGCAGCGGTAATTTTATCTAGCGGGGCAAAAGGCAAACGCATTTGCTTGCCTCATAGTGAAGTTATGATTCACCAACCACTTGGTGGCGCACAGGGCCAGGCAAGCGATATTGAAATTCACGCAAAACACATTCAAAAAACGCGTGAAACTTTAAACAAAATTTTAGCAGACAACACGGGCAAATCTATTGAAACTATCACTAAGGATACCGACCGTGATAATTTCTTAGACGCAAAAGCCGCCCTAAAATATGGCTTAATAGATAAAATTTACGATAAACGCAAGTAAAGGACGTTTAAAGGGCGTTTAATTGTTATGGCTCGCTAAACGGCGGGTCCTAGTCGCCTAAATTGTTCGCTATAATCAATTAAACCTTTAGGCAATAAGGTTGTAATTATAGCTCGCTGTTGGATTAGACTTCTTTTTAAATAAATAAAAATACAAATTTTTTGTATTAAAAATAAATATAGTTAAATAATAATGAAAGTAGGGGGAAAGTTTTGAAAGAGATTGAAACTATTTGTTCTTTTTGTGGCAGGCCGGCAAGGGAATTGACAGATGTTATTAGCAATCCGGAAGGGGATTGTTTTATTTGCCGTGATTGCCTTAACATTTGCCGAGATTTAATGGATTTTAAGGACCGCACTGAAAAGAGCGAAAAAAATGAGTTTATCGACCTTCCAAAACCTCAAGAAATTAAGCAAAGGTTGGACGATTTTATAATTGGGCAGGATGAAGTTAAAAAAATCCTTGCTGTATCTGTTTACAACCACTATAAACGCGTTAATTATAATATGATAAAAAAGGAAAATAACGAGGACGAAGTTGAACTGGAAAAATCCAATGTTTTGCTTGTTGGCCCAACTGGCTCTGGCAAAACATTGCTTGCAAAAACGCTTGCAAAAACGCTAAAAGTGCCTTTTGCTTCCAGCGATGCCACCGCATTAACCGAAGCGGGCTATGTGGGCGATGATGTGGAAAACATTTTGCTTAAATTAATTCAAAATGCGGATTACGACATTGAAAAAGCCCAACGCGGAATAATTTATATTGATGAAATTGACAAAATTGCGCGCAAAACTCAAAATGTTTCCATCACTCGCGATGTAAGTGGCGAAGGCGTGCAACAAGCCCTTTTAAAAATTTTGGAAGGCACAATAGCATCTGTTCCGCCACAGGGTGGGCGCAAACATCCGCAACAGGAAAATATTAAAATAGACACAACTAACATTTTATTCATTTGCGGTGGTGCATTTGTGGGGTTAGATAAAATTATTAACGAACGCAAAAATTCTTCCGCACTTGGCTTTGGCGCAGATGTTAAAAAAGCGGATGAGGAAGAAAAGAAAAACTGTTTTGAAGACATTCAACCACAAGACCTTATTAAATTTGGCATGATACCCGAATTTGTTGGTCGCATCCCAATTGTTGCAACGCTTGAAAGTATTGATGTTAAGGATTTAGAGCGCATTTTGGTAGAACCTAAAAACGCCATAACAAAACAATATGTTCAAATGTTTAAAATGGATGGCATTGACCTTACCTTTGAGCCGGAAGCAATAACTGCAGTTGCCCTAAAAGCCAAAGAACTTAAAACGGGCGCAAGGGGGCTACGCACCATTTTGGAAGAGCGTATGCTGGATTTAATGTACGCCAGCCATTTTGAAGATGACATTAAAAAAATTACCATAACGGCAGATTTTATTAACAAAACTGGCAAGGCTAAAATAATTAAGTTTGAAGATAAGAAAAAATCTAAAAGGAAAACCGCATAATTTATGTGGTTTTTTTGTAAATAAATGAATTTGTTTAAAAATTGTTGACAAATAATAAGTAATACACTATAATATTTTTAAATGGAGGGATTATGAAAAAAACAAAACGAATTTTAGCAACTGCAATGGCAGGTTTTTCGTTATTAACTTTGGTTGGCTGTGGAGGGGCTAAAAAATCACCTAACAACACAGTTCCTGAACAACCAAATGTTGAAAGCCCGGCAGATAACTCACTTCAAGAACAAATTGACGCTTTGCAAGATGCTTTAAAAGAAATGCAAAATCAGCTTAGTGATGCTCAAAAGGACATAGCCGAATTAAAAGAAACCGATAAAAACCTTTTGGCTTTAATTAACACTAATATGGCAAGTTTAACTGAATCTTATAACAGCTTGCTAAAGCAAATTAATGATTTAAAGGAAAATCATGAGGCACTTTCTGGCGATGTTTCTGCACTGCAAACACAATATAGCACATTAAATACGCAACTACAAAGTTTAACATCAAATTTAAGCACATTGCAATCCGTACTGGAAACTTTGCAACAAGACAACACAACTCAAACTTTGGTTGAAACAATTAAAGCGTTACAAAGCAAAATCAATTTGTTAACCGTTCAAAACGCCATGAGCTACACACTTAATACAAGGTACAATTCCATTTCTGGTGGAGATAGCGCTTATGCTGTTAGGGTGAACGCAAATCCTAATGGTGAATGGTGCGGTTATTCTGAAAGTTACACATCACAATCTCAATATTCATACGCAATAAGCTTGGATGGTTTTTGTTTTACAAACATAGATGGCGAACAAAAGGCAACGCAAGGCTATTCTTATACCGATATGTTTACACATTATATTCATGCCAGTACAGGTGCAGAAAAATCTGGGAGCACTTACACATTAACCGGTTCAGAATTAACAAACGCAACTGTAACTTTAAACGATGAGGGATATGTTGAAAATTTTGTGGGTGAGCAAGGTGCAGAAAACCGTGTTTCTTTTAGTTTTACAGGTATTGATAGCAACCTATATAAATATGAATATGATAACTATGTTGGTCATGTTCCAATTGTTAGTTACTATCAAACCGTATCCAATGCAATGGATGCAAGTTTTGACCTAAATTACGCCAAAATATCAGGTAAAATGACAGCGAATGGTGGTATAACCGGCGAAGCAATGGTAGTGGTTGGCAAGGGCAAATCTGCGCAATATCAAACAACAACAGAAGGAGAAAGTACATTTACAGGATATTTTGTTAATGAAAAGGGAGTATCGCAACAAGCATATACTGCAGAAAATGGAGAAATCACTTTTGATACATGGGATGAAAGTTCGGATGTTTCTGCTAAATATATGGGTAAAAGTTTAAAACAGTCTTTATTTAGTTCTGAATTTACTATTAGTTTTGATCAAGATGCAAACACCTATACAATATCGCAAGAGGGTAAGCAATCTGTTACTGTAACTCTTAAAGAAGACGGCAAATTTACCGACTTTACAGCGATGGCCGCAGAAGAATATACCGGTTTCCCAGATCAAAAAGTAACTTACCATATTGAGGGTCTGGATAAAGCAAAATTTGAAGAAGAATTTAAAGCAATTAAAGATAAGCTAGAAGAGTTAATTGAACAATATAATAGTAACCTTAATCTTTAATAAAAAGCGGAAGTTTTCCGCTTTTTTGTTGCGTGGGTGGGGCTTATTCTGCGCCAGTGCGCAGAAAAATGGCAGAGCCATTTTGGCGCGAGATAAATCTCGCGCAATAAGCCCCACATTTGTTTGCCTTTTTAACAATTTGTGTTATAATATTTCCATGCAGTTAATAACAATCGATATAAAAAGTAACAATCAAACAGTTAGCGAGGCACTCGCGCAGTTTTTGGTTGAAGTTGACTCTTACAAAAAGGGTGGATATAAAGTTATGAAGGTCATTCACGGTTATGGCAGCCATGGCGTGGGTGGGGCAATTAAAGTTGCATTTTTAAAAAAGTGCCAGGATTTAAAAAATCGCAAAATAATTTCCGATTACACCTGTTGTGATAAGTGGACATCCCAAAATGTTGTTCGTAAAATTGCAATAAATTATTGCCCGGATTTACTTGCAGATAAAGAACTTTATTTGTTAAACCCGGGTTGTAGCATTATTGTTTTGTAAAAATAAAAAAAGCCTATATTCTAGGCCTTTTTTAATGTGTTTTCAACAAAATTTGCAATGTTTATTTTTAAATTTTCAATTAAATTATATCTTTCAGTGTCAGAAAGTTTTCTAACACTGTCATAATTTCTTATAAAGTCTTCATCAACAGAATTGTCATCCATCAAAACAATTGAACTGTTTTCATATAACTTAGAAGGTTTTTGTTTGTTAGAGCAGATTTTTAATTCGTAAAAATTGCGCGGGTCGCCGTCAATGCCATCTAAAAAGCTTAAATAATCATCAAAGCAAAGTGCGTCAAGCACTGCCATAAAATAGAAGATGTTAACATCATTTTTTTGGAAAGTAATTTCGTTGGTGCTTAAATATTTCCTTGCCAAGCGAATATAATCGGCATCTTCAATGTTTTTAGCGTAATAATATAAGGATTCACTTGAGCCATATTCACAAATGCCGTCTTCTAATTTTTGAATGTCAAAATTTCTGCCAGAAAGTGCCAGCAAATATGTATACCATTCATTTTGCGAATTTAAAATGGCGTTTTGATATGCAGTTTTGTCAAAAAGCCTGTATCTAGCAAAAGTGTAAATCCAATAAGTGTTGTTAGAATCCAAAATCTTTTTGCCAATTCTATTTAAATCTGCCCCCTCGGCATAGGAAAACTTGTTTAAATAGGCAAGGTCGCCGTTTTCAATAACTTTCTCTTGCAAAAGGCTAAAAATCTTTTTCCCATCTTCAACATTTAAAAGTTTTTTAATGTACGATTGAAACTTAACAATGTTCAATTGTTTTAATTTGATATATAACATATCTACAATTTTATTTAGTTGTTCATCTGTTCTCATAATAATTTCCTATAAATATATTAACATATGCAGTAAAAAATGTCAATATGTTATTAAAAGATTTTTAAGATAAATAAAAAAATATTATAAAAAATTAAAAAAACTTAAATAATCATTTTATTTTTATTTAAAAATGTGCAATAATATAAAATAATAAAAGGGGTAGGTATGGAACAAGTTGGAAAAATTAAAAGAAAACACAGCGGGCATTTCGGGTCATTCTTTTTTGGGTTTTTTATTGGCCTGTTGTTAACTCTTGGTGCAATAGTTGGCGTGGGCGTTTTCGCTTATTATAACATTTCAATTAATTGGCTAAACAGCACATTTAACACAAACATAGAAATTGGTAGCGAACAATTGCGCGATTTAACCGCAAACAAACTTTTAGAAAAAGTTATGCATGTTGCGGGGGACTTTAACAATTACACATTAAACGATTTAAAAGCCGATTTTGGCATTGATGTAAGCGAAATTATTGGAAACGACATTATGGGCATAGATATTTCCGATTTAAAAGATGTGCCAATAGTAAACATTGTTGATTCCTTACAAAACAAATTTAACAACCTAACAGCCGAAGAGCTAAACGGCATAATTAGCCTAGAATCATTAGATAATATTCTAAATAAAACTAACACATTTTATTATAACGAAGCAGACAACAAACTTTATAAAACCGAAAGTTTTTCCGAACTTGCCGAATTTGATTATGAAATAGTTGAAGAAGGTGAGCCAATTCCTGTTAAAAAGGTTAAAATTAAAAACTTTGATTTAATAGATATCACCCAGCAGGAAAGCCATCAGGTTGCCAACATTCAATTAAGGTATCTTCCACTTAGCACTGCGTTTAATTCGTTTTCCGATGTAATAGGGGATTTAACCTTGGAAGAAATGGAAACCCAATTTAACATAACCCTTCCAAGCCTGTTTGATGATTATAAGCAGAGCAAGCTTTCAGAACTAAACGGCATATTTGACACAATGATAAACGATATGACCCTTGCCAAAATGGAAGAAGACTTTAACATAACCTTGCCAAGCATTTTCAATGATTATAAAGAAACTAAACTTTCCGAACTCAACACAACCTTTAATGAAATTATTCAAAACTTAACAATTGAAGATTTACAAACCGAATTTGGAGTAACTCTGCCAACCTTTTTGGAAAACTATAAAACAAGCAATATTTCCCAGTTGGGCTCTATTATTAACAACCTTCAATTAAGCGAAATTCTTGACTACAAATATAAAAACGGCTCTTGGTATAAAGGTGATCAGCAAATAACTGGCATTTTATCCGCCCTTGCAGGCTATACAGTAAACAACATCGATTCTGCCATAGATAATTTAACAATAAAGGACGTTTTCCCAGATAGAAGCGGTGTTCTCTCCTTGGTGGCGGAATCAACCCCAATTAAAGACATTCCAAGCGCAATAATGTCATCAATCAACACTTCAACCGTTTCAAAATTAATTAAATTGGAACTTTTGCCAAGCTCACTTTCCGGCAAAACAATAGATGATACTCCAATAGATTCAATGACTTTTACCGAATTTACACAAAAAATTGCCGAAGTAATAGATAAATACAACCAACTAATTGGCACATTAGGCTAAAAAAACTGCGCCCGGCCCTTTGGCTGGGCTTTTTATTAAAATTTTTAAAAATCTGTTATTTCGCTTGTATTTCACTTGACAAATATTTTATTTATTTATATACTTACAAAAAATAAGTGTGCCTATTTTTAAGGAGAGTTTATGAATACTAAAAGCAAAATTGCAATAAGCATTAGCCTTGTTTGTGTTTTAATTGCCACCGCAGTTGTGGCAGTTGTTGGCATTTGGGCTGCCACTCGCCAATCATTTACTTCCACAATTAATGTTAGATACACCGCCATGGAGGTTAACGGAACAGCGTCCGCTCAATGGAAGGTGGGGGAATCAGGCGAATGGAATGATATGACCACCTCCTCCGGTGGAACTGTGCTTGAATTTGGCAAAACCGCTTTGCCGGCTAACACCACCTTGCAACCTAAAGAAGATTATATTGACCTTACTTCTTCTAACCCTTTTGTGGTTTTTAAATATACTTTCACCAATTCCGGCTCAACTGATTATGCTATAGACTTGTTGTATTCAGACGATTCCATCGCCGATGAAAACATCTCCGTCTTTTCCTTAAATTCGGATACCGAAATTGAAAGCGACTTTGAAAATAACATCACCACCGCTTATGGCAATTTCACCACCACTTCAATTAAAAAGAGTGCAGAAAAATATGTTTACATTTTAGCCAGGGTGGAGGATATCTATTCCAAAGTTTCCTATTCCGGCTCTTTCAGTTTTCAACTAGATGGTAAGGACTATTCTGGCGATCTTTCCTTCACACCAAATGGCGCAAATTACACCGTAACCGCCCTAAATTCAAACCTAACCACCTTGCGCATCCCTTCTACCTTTAACGGTGGCGCGGTTACCGAAATAGAAGCAGAAGCCTTTTCGGGCCAATCAAGCCTAGAAACAGTAACCATTC
>CANQZB010000002.1 GCA_947628195.1 uncultured Clostridia bacterium
CCTTCACGGCGCTTCCACCCGCCTGGGATTTTGCCCACGCTGTACATCTTTTCCTCATAATCCACTTGAAGTGGGAAAAAGTCCATACCCGGACGAGGGGCTTTTGACATTGTTACGTTAACCATAACAACAGTGTCGCCACAACTAATTAAAGTGTGCCCAGAAGCTTGGCCACAATATTTGCCAAGATGAATTGTAACTTCTTTACCCCCTATTTCTAATTTGTAACTTGTTTCTTTCATTTTTTCTCCTTATAAACAGTAAAAATTATAACACATTTTAAAAAATTTTGTATGCAATTTTAAGTGTGTTTTTATTATTTTTTAAAAAAAAGAGCATAACGCCCTTTAATGTTAACTATAAATTATCTACATCTAAAAATTCGGAAACCAAATCGTCATCCGATAATGTGAAAAGTTCCATTCCGTTGTTTTCAAAATTATCTAACTCGGCATTTAAATCGGCAATTGTGTTATCGTCAACCATCTCAATTCTGTTTTGATATTTTACGGCAAACTTCATGGCCGTGTTGGCAAGTTTAATTAGTGTTTCGTTTTCTTTTTCTGCCTTTTGCCAAAGCGTGTTGAACACATTGTTTAAATTTTCATTTAAAGCGGAATTGCTTGACGAAGCATTTGCAAAAAACTGCCTTAAAACCTGCTGTTTGCAAGAGTTTTTAAAAATTTTAAGTTCGCCCAAAGCGCGCAGTGATTGATAATCGGATTTTATGTTTGCAATGCAGTTTTTAATAGTTTCCCTATGGCGTTTAATTTCCTCACGCCTAACGTCTAAATCCTTAATGCTTTCGTTGGCCTCGTCAAAGGTTAAAAACACGGAAGTTATAGAATCCTTAATTTCGGTCAGCCTTTCGGATATATCTGCCGAATATTCCATTTCTGTTAATTCGTTATAAATGGATTTAATTTTGGCTTCGTCTTCCTGCATAACAATTTCGGCTTGTTTAATTTTTTCACCATAAGCATCAAGCAAGGCGTTGTTGTTTTCAATTAAAGTTTTAATGCTAGGCGATAAATTGCTAACATCTACAATATTTTCATAAATGGAAAAAAGATGAGAATAATAATCTCCACCAATTGAATTTTCTAATGCCTGAACAAAATTTTCAATAATGCCTAATTTGGAATTTGTTAAATCGGCAATTTTTTTATTCGGCGATAAATAATTATGAATAATTTCTTTTTCTGCCATAATATATACCCCTAAATATTTTAAGCAAATAATATATTTTTAATATAATATCATATTTTATATTTAAAAACAAACATTTTTTATAAATTAAATATTTACAATTAAATTTAATAAAATAAACATAAAAAATTTTTTAAAAAATTAATTTTTTATTATTTTTTAACTTATTTTTTAAATTTTTAATGATTTTTTAATTAATTTTTAAAATTTTTGTAAATTTTTATTAATTAATTTAAATTTTTGTTAAATTCATATAAAGCAATTCCAACGCTAATTGGTAAATTTAAACTATCAATTTTATTGTTGTGTTTAATTACAGTGCTTTCATCAACATTTAAAAAGTAATCTGGCAGGCCACTGCTCTCTGCACCAAAAACCAAATCGCAAGGGGTTGTAAATTTAAAACTGCCCAATTCGTTTTTGCCATTTAGCATAAACATGTACTTTTTGTTTTTGCGTGTTAAATACTCTTGCTCGCTATCAAAGGCTTGTATATTAAGCGAAAAAATAGCACCCATGCTTGCCCTAATAACCTTTGGGTTAAAATAATCCACAGCAGGATTAACAATTATTAAGTTGTTAAAATTAAAACCTAACATGGTGCGCATAATTGTGCCCATATTGCCCATATCCGCCGGATGAACCAAAACCAAACTGTTTTTATTTTTTACCAAATTTGTGGCATATTTTTTAAACACGCCAACAACAAAAATATTTTCCTTATCCGCAATTTTGTTAATTATTTTATCGTCATAAACAATATTAATATTTTTTTGCTTGCACAAATTAATTAAATTTAAAATTTCGTCAGTTTGTTTTAATTTTGTGCTTAAAATAACTTCCAAAATAAATTCGGATTTATTTTTTATTAATTCAAAAGTGGGGAACGCCCCAAAAGTGTAAGAATAATTTAAATTTTTATTATATTTTTCTAATTTCATATTTAAATATTAACAAAAAAATTAAAAAAATCAATAAAAAATGTCAATTTTCTTTATTTTTTTGTGATTTTAATTAAAATTTTTTAAAATTTCTTCAAAATTTATTAAATTATCAAAACTTAAATAAATACATCTGCCTTCATAACGGCCGTTATTTTCGCGGATTAAATTAAAGCCGTAGCAATCTTCCAATTTAAACAAAAGTGCTTCAAATGGCAGTTCATTTATAGTCTGCGTGCCATCGAAATTTAACCTTACCCAATTATCTTGTTTTAATGCGGATAAAGTTTCATCATGCAAACTGACGCCAAAAGCAGGCATAATTCTGCCAAGCACAAAAATTTTTTTAAAATTTTCAATTATTAAATTAAAATTTGGGTCAAATTTATCTATTTTTATCTGTTTATTGTTAAAAAAGAATTGCAAACTTTGAATTTTATTTAAAATAGAATTTAATTCATTATCTTTATTTATTATAACCATATTAAATAATTTACCATATTTTTTAAAAATTTACAAATTAAATAAAAATAATTAATATATTTAATAATATTTACATCTATTTGACAATAAAATTTTAAGATGTTATTATTTTAAAGAGGTTTTTATGAAAAAAGTGTTAATTTTGCAAGCGGAAAAAACCGGTACAGGGCATAAATCCGCCGCAAATGCTATTGAAAAGAAGCTTAATTTGCTTGGTTATTCCACCAAACAGTTAAATTGTTTTACGCTTATGGGCAAAATGGGCGTGAATATGGAAAATTGCTATATTCCGCTAACCACCAAACACCCGGGGATGTGGAAAATTGCGCACGGGTTCAGCCAACTTTTTACTAATTTAACGCATTGGTTTATATATCAAAAAAGCAAAAAACAACTTTTAAAGCAAATTTTGGATTATAAGCCAGATTTAATTGTTTCCGTGCATTGCATGTTCACCAAAGCCGTTTCAAAACTGTTAAAAAAGAACAATTTAAACATTCCTTTTATGATTAACGTTATTGACCTTGTTAAACCGCCTAAAGTTTGGCAGGACAAGCGCGCAAATATGCTGTTTTTGCCCACCGAAGAGGTTAAACAAGATTATTTAAAAAGGGGATTTAAACCAGAACAACTTGTGGTTTCTGGCTTTCCAATAAGGGAAGATATTGTGCGCCCAACCCGCGTCAAACTTGTTGAAGATAAGCCCAACATTTTAATGGTTAATCCTTCTGTAAATATCAATAAAAATGTAGCATTTTTAAAGGAAACTGCCAAACTTGATGCCAACATAAGTTTTGTTTGCGGTAGAGATGAGCGGTTATATAACAGGCTAATTGAAGAACAGAAAAAGGATTTAAATTTAAAAAATGTGGAAATTGTGGGCTTTGTTACAGACATGAACGAAAGGCTTAAAAACTGCCACATATTGTTAACAAAAGCGGGGCCAAACATGCTACTTGAAGGCACAAAAAGTGGCTCTGCCGTGGTTGTTACTGGGCATATTCCCGGCCAGGAAGCAAGAAATTTTGAATACATAACAAAAAATGGGTATGGCTTTAAATGCGAAAACCCTAAAAAATTATATCCTCTTTTAAAAGAGGCAATGGATAACGGCAAAATTAATGAATATTTACAAAACGTGCTAAATTCAAAAGCAAATGATGGTGCAAAAATAATTGCCGGCGAAATAGATAAATTCCTAAAAAAGCAAAATAAATAAATTTTAAAAAAATTTTTAAATAGGTATTCCATTTTTTTGTTTTATATGTTATAATGAAGCTCAGCGAAGGAGGAATAATGGCATATATTTCAACAGTTAACACAATTTTTAGCATTATTTTTACTATAACTGGCTTGTTCTACGCGCATTTTGTAATATTTGCCATAGCGGGTTTGTTTTTTAAAAAGAAATTTAAAAAGGCAAAAGTTCAACATACTTATGGCATTGTTGTTGCCGCTAGGAATGAGGAAAAAGTTATTGGCAATTTAGTTAAAAGCATAAGGTCGGCAAACTATCCGCAAGAAAAACTTAAAATTTTTGTTATTGCACACAACTGCACGGATAACACTTATCAGGTTTGCAAAGATTTGGGCGTTAATGTTTTTGAATATAACAATGAAAATGAAAAAACCAAAGGCTACGCTTTAAAATATTTATTTGAACAAATTAAACAAAACGGGCTAGATGAGGGGATTGAAGGGTATCACGTTTTCGATGCAGATAACCTTGTAGGTGCGGAATATTTTAATAAAATGAACGATGCGTTTGAAGCGACCGACAAGCAGAGCATAATCTCTTCTTTTAGAAATTCCAAAAATTTTGGCTCGAATGTAATTTCTGGCCTATATGGCATTTATTTTATGTTGGGGTGTAAATTTGAAATGCTTGGCAGGTCAGTTGTTGGGTGTTCAACAAGGGTTTCCGGCACGGGATATTTATTCAATAAAGATGTGGTTAAAGACGGCTGGAATTATGTAACTCTAACAGAAGATTGGGAACTTACTGCCGACCAAATTTTACAGCATCACAAAATTGTTTATTGCGATGAGGCAGAACTGTTTGATGAGCAACCTACCAGCTTTAAAATTATGTGGAGGCAAAGGGTTAGGTGGAGTAAAGGTCATTTGCTTGTTTGCACCACCAGGCTTAAAGATTTACTAAAAAATTTGTTCACCACCAACAGCAGAAAACAACTTAAAGGCTCAACTTACGATTACGTTGCAAACATTTTACCATTTTGCTTAATTTTAACATTCTTCACAGTGCTTCAATTAATTGTAACCTTGTTCGCGCCGGCGTTCACCAACGTAAGCTTTGGATTTGCGCTGTTAAGCTGGATAAAATCGTTTGGCTTAACTTGCTTAACGGCATATATAGGCGGATTAATTTCGGCAATATTGGTGTTTGTGTGTGAAAGGAAAAGAATTTATAATGTGTCTTTTGGCAAAAAGATTTTGTTAACATTAATTTGGCCGTTGTTCCTTGGAATGCAATTCATTATAGATGTTGTTGCGCTTTTCCAAAAGAATTTGGGGTGGAAAACTATTCCGCATGAAGATAACACCGCTATTGAAGATTTAACAAAAAAAACCAAATAAAATTTATTTACTTCTATTTCGAATTTGATACAATATTAACGTACTCGCCTTAATTTAAACGATTAAATGGCGAGGTTGTTATGCAGAGATGTCTGAGTGGTCTAAAGAGCACGATTGGAAATCGTGTGAGGTGCAAGCCTCCGCAGGTTCGAATCCTGTTCTCTGCGCCAGAAGAGAATTGTACGAACCCGAATTGGTTCGTATTTTTTATGTGGAATTGTTTTGGAATTTGCTTTAAAAGGTGATATAATAGTAATATAAATAATTAATAAAATCTTTTATAGAAAAATGGACTATTGTGTTTATTTTTATAATAATAAGATCAAAGAAGGAGGAAAAATGGGAAATTTAAGTGAGGTGCAAAATGGACATTTGGGATAAGTTATATCAGGCAGCGAAAAAAGAATACCATCCAGAAAGCGTATCTCCTTTCATTGATGCTCATCATGTTGTATGTGCAATTGAAGCCGAAAATGGAGAAATATTCACAGGTTTTTGCATGGAAGGTGCAAGCGGTGTTATAAACTTATGTGCCGAAAGAATGGCCGCTTTGAATATGTATATTCAAAGTGGACAGACGGTTGTAAAACGATTGATCGCTTTCAGGAATAATCCACCAACAGGAGATGGGGGAATGCCGTGTGGTGCTTGCCGCGAATTCTTTTTGCAGCTCTCAGAGAAAAATAAAGATATGGAAATTTTGACTGATTTTAAAAATAGAAAAACCGTTAAGCTTATTGATGTAATGCCTTATTGGTGGGGTTGGAAAAGATATCGATCATAAGATTGGGAAAAGGTTCGTATAAACTTACGAGCAGTGCGCCAAAAAGTTCATTTTTTGTGAACTTTTTAAGAACAGGATTATGTGCTTTGCACATGGCAACTTTGTTGCCCGAACCTGCCGGTAGTCGCTCGCAAGTGAGCAATTCAAAGTGAGAGTTTTGCTCGCGACAATTGACGCAAACGAGTTTGCTTAATGCGAATCCTGTTCTCTGCGCCATTAAAAAAGCCCTATTTTATAGGGCATTTAACAACAATTATAAAAATAAGACAACGCAAATTAGATAAAAGTATTTTTATTTTGACACCAAATTTGACACCAAATCTTAAGAGATTTTCATTTGCTCACCATCATTAAAAAATGGGTCAAAATCTTCAACCAAAGTCAAATCAATATTGTTAGAAACTTGTTCACAAACAGAAATTTTAGTTTGTTTTGAATAAATTAGACGATTTGTTCCACCGCTTTTAAAGAGCACTTTTGTAACTCTTTAAAAGTTTTTTTATAAGGAAGAGATCGCCACGCTCCTCGCAATGACTTTTTACTTCACTTTGTGACATTCGTTTTGAGTTTGTTTATTTATTTGCAATGGTCGGCGCAAATTATTTGACTATATGCTAATTTTTATGTAAAATGAAATAATAGTATAGGCGGTGCTATTATTTTGTTTTAGTAAAAGGGGCATGGAAGATGAACTATGTGGTGTTGTTCAGCTCAATTATTGGGTTTTCTGTTCTCTTTTTTGTGCTCCACCTAATTTTTAAAAATAAAATATCAATTTTTTATAAAATATTTTCAGTTTTATCAGCCTTGTTTTTTGCAGGCTGGTTTTTGCTTGCCGGGGGCAATGTTTTAAAATCGGCATTTTTAAATTTTAGTAACCCTTTTAACAGCAAATTTTTATGTTTAATGGCGGGATTTGCGTGCTGGATTACATTTGCAACAACTGTACTTATTCAATTAATGCCATTCTTTAAATTCAACGTTTTAAAAAATTTAACCAAAACTGTTGGGCTAATAGGCACAGTTTTTGTTATTGTGTTTTTAAATCAACTAATTTATAGTTTTTCAAAATCTTATGAATTTAGTTTGCTGGGAGCTTTAATTGCAGTGCATATCGGCTTTTTGTTTTCCTATTCCTTGCACACTTGCATTGTTGACAAAGGGTTTTACATTCCTAAAAAAGAATTAAAAGAATTATTTATTGGCTTGGCAATTTTGTTGGTGTTTAGCATTCCACCATACATGTTAAAATTATTTTTTGGAAATGTTGGCACTAATCTTATTAAAAGTTTTGAAGTTTATCATAGAATTTACATTTATATATCTTTTGCATTTTTACTTGGCATTTACTTTTTGCTTAGAAATAAGGATAAAGAATTTTGCAGAATGGTGCTGTTATACATTTCGCTTGTTACATTAATTTCTTACTGCTATAATTATTCTTATTCAATATTTACAACGCCAACAAGATGGCCTTTGCATTTGTGTAACACGGCAATGTTCATTTTGCCGTTGTGCTTGCTGTTTAAAATGGAATGGCTGTTTTATTTTACTTTGTTTATAAATGTTATTGGCGCATTTTTTGCAATGCTTATGCCAAATTACAGTGCGCTTTATTCTGCATTTTCAACCGAAGTTGTTTCGTTTTGGATAAATCACATAATGGCTTTTGCAATGCCAGTGCTTATAATTTTATTGGGTGTTTACCCGCGCCCGAAACTTAAACATTTTTTATATTCGCTTATGGTGTTTGTGTTTTACTTTGCGTTGGTGCTGGCATTAAATGCGTGGTTTACAAATTACAACACAAATGTAGATTTCTTCTTTTTAAATTCAGATTTTATTGTAGCAAAACTTGGAAGGTGGGCAGAGGATACGCGAAATTTTATTTGGGCGTTTAAAATAGGAAATTTAAAATTTGTGTTCTATCCGCTTTATCAATTTTTGTTTTTTGTGGTGTATTTGCTTCTAGGTTTGATAATGTGGTTTTTATATGTTTGGATATTTAACACACAAGATTTTTATAAGGAATTAAAAAACAAAAACAAAAAAATTAAATTGGATGAAATTATTTTAACAACAAAATATAACGCAAAAAGCGTGGAGGAGTGTATGAACGAACAGAGCAAAGGCAAATTGGTTTTAAAAAATGTTTACAAGCATTATGGAAACAGCAGGGTTGATGTTGTGGAGGACATTAGCATTGAAGTTAACGAAGGTGAAATTATTGGCTTTTTAGGGCTTAACGGTGCGGGCAAAAGCACAATAATTAAATGTATTGTTGGCATTCAGCCAGCAAGTTCGGGAAGCATTGAAATTAATGGCTACGACATAGAAAAACAACCCGTTCAAGCAAAGGCACAATTTGGCTTTGTGCCAGACCATTATGCGCTTTATGAAAACCTTACTGGCAGGGAATATGTTAATTACATTGCCGATTTGTATGAAGTTGGCAAAGAGGATAGAAATGCACGCTTATTTGAACTTGTTAAAAACTTAAACATGTCAAATTCTTTTGATAATCAAATTAAAACTTACAGCCACGGCATGAAACAGAAAATTGCAATTATGTCGGCATTAGTTCACAACCCTAAATTGTGGATTTTAGATGAGCCGTTAACCGGACTTGACCCAATATCAATTTATCAGGTTAAAGAGTGTATGCGCCAGCACGCAAAAAATAAAAACATTGTGTTCTTTTCCAGCCACATTATTGACGTGGTTGAAAAGTTGTGCAATCGCATAATAATTTTAAATAACCACAAAATTGTGGCAGATGTAAAACTTAAAGATATCCCTAAAGGCGTTACATTAGAGCAATTTTATTTAAACACAGTTGGCGAAAAATTGGAAAAATAATATGAGAACAAACAAACTTAACACCTTAATTAAAATGCAGATAAAGGAAAAATTTAACCTTTCCTTTTTCAAAAACAAAAAACAAGCCTTGTTTAAGGTTGTGTTTTCGGTGTTGGGTTTTGTTTCGGTGGCAGTTATAGCTTACTTAATTTTGTTTATTTGCAAATTTTTAAACTTGTTTTCAATTCTAAATTACATTCCAGTAAATGTTATGGCGTTTGTGTTGGGAATTATGTTCGTAATAAATGTTTTTAGTAGCACAATTATCCTTTCGCGCTCGCTTTATTATTCGCAAGATAATCAAGTTTTAATAACCTATCCTGTAAACGCAAACTCAATTTTTATTTCAAAATTAGTTGTGCATTATATAGGCGAATTGAAGCGCACATTTTCGTTTTTGGTGCCAGTGTTTTTTGCCTATGGCTTAATTTCTGGCTCGCCAATAATCTATTATTTGTGGATGCCTATAATGTTCTGTTTGTTGGCGGTTATTACAGTGTTAATTGCCGGCATCATTTCAATACCTTGCTCGGTTGTTATAAGGTTGTTGAACAGGTTTAAAATTTTAAAAATATTAATCAGCGTTTCGCTTTTAATTTTGGTTGGCTGTTTTGCCTTCTTTGCAATAAGCAAAATCCCTGCCGACATAAACATTCTTGCAAGTTGGCGAGAAATTTCTATATTTATTCGAGACTTGTTATCAAACTTTGTTCACATATTTAATTTTGTTTATATTTTTACAATTGCGCTTTGCGGAAATTTTGAAGGCTTTAAAATTAAATTGTTTTCAAAATATAGTTTAATAGTTCCGGCAGTGATGTTGGGAATAATTGCCATTTTGTTAGTTCTTAATTTTGCACTTTCAAGGCCGATTTATTTGCGCGCACTTTCTTCTAGTTTTGAACACAACAAATTTAAAAAGCGCGAAAAGAAAAACAAAGTTATAAATTCTAATTTAAGCATTTCGATTTACGAATTTAAAAAGATTTTTAGGCAAACGGAAACAATTACAAACGCGCTTATGATTATTGTTATTGCACCAATTGCAATACTTGCGTTGAACAAAATTTATGGCGCAATAAACACCCGAATGCTGGGGGATTATTTAACGATAGCGTTTAACATACTTATTATTTTGTTGTTTGCGCTTTCGTGTAACATACCGGTTTCGTCAATTTACAGCAGAGATGGAGAAAGTTTTTATACAAACAAAGCAATACCTAAAAAACCTTACCAAATTCTGTTTGCAAGGCTTATGTTTAACGGGCTGTTAAGCTTTATTGTTTTGGTGCTTACCACGCCAATTTTCTTTTACTTTTCTAAATTATCAGTTTTAAATAAAATAGTAATCTTTATATCGCTATTTATTTTGAGTTTACTGCATTTATTTTGGACGGCGGAAATAGACTTTTCAAATTTGCAAATTCAAAACTTTCATTCGTTTGGGCGGGCAGGCATTAACCCTAACGAACTTAAATCTACAATTTTGGCATTTGCAATCAGCCTTATAACTTTTGCCGTTACTGCCTTCTTTTTAATAAAGGATTATGAAAATTTTTATTTAAAACTTTTAATTGTTTCAACAGTAATATTAGCAGTGCGCATTGCGCTGTTCCATTATAAAGCCAAGGTGCTGTTTAAGGAAAAATAAAATGAGAAAATCTGTTATATTCTTTATTTCAATTATTTTTATAATATCCATTGTTGTGGTGTCGTTTTTTGGCATGCAAGCAAGGGTGGACCAATTTAAATCTTACATCACAGATGTAACCATAACCAGTTTCGATACCACTGTTGGCCCGCAAAAAACCAAATATTTAAATGTTAATTATGAGGGACCAAACACCTATGTAACCATTCGTTATACAGTTTTGCCAAACAAGGCAGAACAACTAAATAAAATTGAATTTATTCTTACAAACAACACCTATGTTGACGAAAATGGCGAAACACAAGAGTTTGCAAAAATAAACAACATTGGAATATTGGAATTTTATAATTATATTGAAAACAAACGCACAGTTACAGTAACGCTCCGCTCAACTGACGGCTCTAACAAACGAGACAGCGTAATTGTTGTGCTAAATAAAATATAATTATTAACAATAAAATCCAATTTTTTAAATTTTTAAAAAGTTGGTTTTTTTTGTTGCTCTTAAGCCATAATAGTTGTATAATCCATATATATATTAATTGCAAAAGTAATTAATTTAAAAGGGGTCTTATGAAAAAATTAAAAACAATTTTATTTTCACTTTTATTATGCCTTAGCGTTGTTTTTGTAACTGCGTGCGGAGATAAAAAGGCAGAAGTTAGTTCAGTTAGTGTGCAGGGCCTAAACCAAATGTATTACATAACTGACGAAATTAATTTTGATGATGTAAAAATTAAGGTTAATTATTCGGACAAATCCACAAAAACACTTACAAAAGGTGAATTTGATATTGATGCGGAAGATGCTTCGGCAGAAACCGAATTTGTTTTAACCACAAATGGCTTATATCAAGCCGTTCAAGATAGGCAAGATAACCCTCTGGCAGAACATGATTACACTTTAACCGTAACTTTAATGGAAAATAATCAACAATATGAATTAGGCACAGTTAAAATTGTTGACGATTTAAGCGTTAGTTACGATTTGCTAGATTTTAATATGCCAACAAATTTTTCTGATTTCTATTTGGCCATTAATAATCATGAAGGGCTTGATGAAGAGGCTCAGTTTAAAGATTATTCTAACACTATAATGACAGTGGGTGATGATAACCCTATTGATATCAGCCCAGTTTTTACTTTAAAAAATAAGTTGAACAACCAAACAGAAAATGAAGGCACAATGTCTTTAAAACTAGATGTTGAAGTTAAACAAAATGGCGAAGTAAAAGGCGCAGAAAGTTATACTTTCGAAAACGGCATGATAGATTTTGCCGATGATGCGCGTGGGGAATTTTCAATAACAGTAACCCCGCACGATTTTGCTTCGGACACAACCAAAACTTACACATTAACCGTAAATGTGGAAGATGGTTACAATGTTCAACACGCTTATGAACTAGGTTTGTTGAATATGGTGGATAACAATTTTGGACAGCCACAAGATTGGTTTTCTAGTTATGGTCAATCTTTGATGCTATTTTATGATGCGCAATCATCAAGCTATGTAAAGCGCAATTATTATGATGTTTGGAGACCTTTCTTACAACAAAAATTTGAAGAAGATGGCACAGATGCAAGTTATATTAAACAAGTTAATGGCATTTTCTTACTTAACAATTTAACTGTTACAACAGAAGATGTTCCAAGTGATTATTTTGTTACTCAAGCAGAAAGCGAATATGCAGAAGGCCTGTATAGAGATTGGGCATATTTGTATCATCATTTTATGACAGATAATTTCAGCATGAATGGCAACTACTTTTCAATATCTTTTGATACATTCCCACTAGGTGGCACGCAACAAGATATGAATGCTCAAGCGCATCCTTATGAAAGTTATCAAGATCACCACAACAAATTGGAAATCGGCCACAGTGCAGCGTTTGCGTTTATTGGCCCAAGAAATGGTGGACAATATGACGGAGATAAAACTGCAATAATTAAAAATTTAGACACTGCTGGCAATGCAAATAAGGAAGAATTTTTAAAAACTCGCCAAAAAGAAGATATTGGCGAACTTTCCAACAGTTTAATGTTTGTTCGCGCTTTGGCAACAGCAGTTAACATGGATAATGTTATTATTAAAAACTATTTAATCTCTTATTCCCCAGAAGCATACAATAATGAGGAAAAAGAAGCAGTAATTAATAATGTAAAAATGTATGATAGTTTCAGCAATATGATTTATAACTATGGTGCAGTAACAGGTGGCAAACTTATAAATTGTGAGATGAAGCGCGCTGGCGGTCCGGGCATCCTTTTAATTGGCGCAGTGGCTTTTAACAATTCATTGGGTCCAACAAGCATAACCGTTGGCGAAGGAACAGTTATAGAAAGTTATATCGGTAAAAGCTTGCAAGAACCATGGTTTAATATTACTGGAGCATCGGCACTTTCAACGATAATTACAGGTTTAGATGAACAAATTGGCTCAAAAACCGGCAAAACAATATTTAAAGTTCAAGAGGGCGATACGCAAGAAGAAAAATTTAACTGTATATGCGTTCAAATAGATGAAAAATATATTGGTAGCCAACAAAAAGTTTTAAAATCTAAATTCAACTATAAAAATGAAGTGTTTGACACAGAAGCTGAAGAAATGACAACTAACCTTTATACACAAGGTGCAACATTTAAAACAACCGCCGAGTTAGACACGATATATGTATTGCGTTTGTTTGACGCTAGCTATGGAGCAAATAGCCCAAAGATGGGTATTGTGTTAGACCTTTATAATAAATAAAACAAACTAGCTTCGGCTAGTTTTTTATGTGCGGTTTAATTTTTAAAAATAATACAATTTGTTTGGAAAAAATTTTTCGATTGGTTATAATAATTATATGAAAGTTGGCGTGGTTATTATTGGGGGTGGGCCCGCAGGCTTGTCCGCTGGCATTTATGCTGGCAGGGCAGGGTTAGATGTTTTGTGTATTGAACGGCTTGGCGTTGGCGGGCAGGCTTCTTTATCTTATCAAATTGCAAACTATCCGGGCTTTGCAAATATTTCCGGGGCAGATTTGGCAGAAAAAATGTATAAACACGCGCTAGATGCCGGCGTTAAATTTGAGTTTGCCGATGTAATTGCGTTAAAAAGGCTTAAATCCGGCTTTTCAGTTAAAACAAAAAAGCAAACATATCAAGCACAAAAAGTTATTATTGCGTGCGGATGCAAAACCCGAAAACTTGGCTTGAATAACGAACAGCGCTTAACGGGGCACGGCGTTAGTTATTGTGCCAGTTGCGATGGCGGATTTTTTAAAAACAAAAAAGTTGCGGTTGTGGGTGGCGGAAACACGGCGGTTGAAGATGTGGAATATTTAAATAAAATTGCAGGCAAAATTTATTTAATTAACCGCAGTGAGCATTTTAAGGCCAACGAATTTGCTTTAAACAAAATTAAAAAGTTTAAAAAATTGCAAATATTAACAAACGCAAATGTTGTTGAATTATATGGGCAAGATAATTTAACCGGAATAAAAGTTAATCAAAAGGGCAAAGAATTTGACCTTGATGTTGATGGCATATTTTTTGCAATCGGCAGTGTGCCATATTTAGATTTTGTTAAATTTGACCTTGCCGTTGATAGTTACGGCTACATTAAGGTTGATGAAAATATGAAAACTAGCGTTGACGGCCTTTACGCTTGTGGGGATATTATTAGCAAAAATTTACGCCAAATTGTAACCGCTTGTGCCGAAGGTGCAATTGCCGGAAATTCTTGTGTTGGGGGATAAACCAATGAAAAACAAATTGTTAAGCTTTGTTGCAATTTTCAGTTTAGCAGTGTCTGCTCTGCTAGGTTTATTTTTGGGCGGGCTTAACAAACTTGAAGCATATGCAAACAGCGAAACAATGTTGGCAGATTACACTAATGAAGATGTTGTGGAAGCCAGATTTTTGCAAACTCAAAATGAAGAAGGATACACAGCATATTTATCTAATTTGGCAGAACCTGCCGGCACAACTTCGGGATACGGAAAATTTAGTTTGGGCAAAACCGATGTCAGCCTAACTTCCACCGCGCGTGAAGGCTTTAAATTGGCAGGCTGGCAAATAACTTATGCCGAACAGGAGAATAAAACAGAGTACATATCTTTAAACGAAATTGAACTGCAAAATTTTGCAGAAAACGGCACAGTTTATGATTATTATTCCAAAAATTTGGCAGATAAATATAACACGCAAATTGGCATAACGCTTAAATTTTACGATGCGGATTCTGACGGCGCGTACGAGAAAAGCGAGTTTATAATCGACCGCGTTTTTGAAGATTTAAAAGTTGATGCAGTTTACGATTTTGTTTATTACAATGTTGAAGTAACCTCAGTTGTTAATTTAACAAACATTAAAAATTTCAGTTCAATTTCCACGGATTATGGAACAATTTTTTATGAAAATTTAGCGGAAAATGAATACACAAATTGTTATTTACTTTCAAGTGAAAAATATTATTATTTTGCAGACCTAGTTAGTGAAAACGGCAAATTTTATTCAATTCATAGCAAGAGTGATGAATCCACCGCTAATGAAAAAATAGAAATTTCCCGCGGAAGATTTAAACTTAACGATAGCGTTAAATTGAATTTTAACATCAACAAAACTGACGATGTTTACGAAAGTGTTAACATCGATTTGCAAGGCGTTACAATAAACGATGTTCCGCTAACACTTAAAAACGAAAGCGAACAAAACAATGTTTATTCCTTCACGCAAGATGAATTTTTGCGCACCGAAAGTGTGGCGGTTGAGTTTAACATAACCAACAAAGCCACAAACATAAAATTTGTTTACCACAGCCTATATGTTTTTAAAATTAATTATTTGTTTGATGACGAAACTGCCGATGCAAACGAATTAGAATTGGCACTTCAAAACACAACAACCGAAAACGCGTATTACGAGTTTAAGTCTGGCGAAAAACCTACTGGGCAATATTTAGTTAAATCCAGCACTGACGGCGTTCAACCTTTTAGGGTTATTGTTAATCAAAAAATAGGTAGCAATTTAGAAAACGTTTTATATGTTTATTATAATTTTGTAAGCCTTGATGGCTACGTAAACACTTCTCGAAGTTATTCTGGAATTTCATCCAACTATAATGCGGAAGTTAAATATTCTTCACAAGATTATTTTGTTAATTTTGAATTTAGGGCAATCGTTAACGGAAAAATAACCAGCCTAAATTCAAACTTCAATTTGTATCCAAGCCAAACATTAAAGCGAGGCGAAAGTTTAACCTTAACAAAACAGCAAGTAAACGAAGTTGTAACTAACTTGGGTTACACTCTGGCAGGCTTTGCTAACTATGGCGCGCAAGATTTTAATTCAAACGAATCCATTACAGTTAAAATTGACGAAACCGCACCAAAAAATTTAACCGTTTTATTAGTTTATTCCATCAATGAATATCAGGTGGAAATAACGGGCATAAATTCTAAACAATTAACGGATGCGGACAGCTCTTTTTACGCAATAAGCGCATTGAATTACACAATTAATCGCAACCAATATGCTCAATCTCTTGATGAAAGGCTAAATAATTTGACCCTAGATAACACCATCAGCATAAACAACATTTTAACCCTTAATTTTGCGCTTAACGAGGGCTTTGTGCTTGAAAGTTACACCTTTTTAGGTGAAGAACACAGCCTAACAAGCGGAAGTTTAACAATCACTTTAAACAGCGATGTTATTAGCAAAATTGAAGGCAATAAATTAACAATAAATTTAAAAGAAAATTACAAATTTTACACATTTACATATTATATTAACAAAACGCTAGATGCAATTTCCGGCACAGAAATTTTTATGGCAGAAATTGATGCACAAACTGACTTTAACAGTTCGGATGTTCAGCCTAATATAGATAAATCCACACTAGAAGAAGATGGGCGAATTGTTATAACAAACATAACGCTTTACACTCAAATTAAATTAACGGCAAAAAGCAAAACAATAGAGCGCGATGAAGGCAATTACTCTTTTGCGTTCAACCGCTTTACAGAAACCGGGCTTGTTGGCCTGCAAAGAGAATACGAGGCGGAAACTGACACATATTCCCACACAACAAAAATTTTAAGGGACAATGTTTCAATTAAAGTTATTTATTCAATGAAGGATAACTACTTAAACCTTTTAGCCAACAACTCTGCCTACGAATTTATGGTGGACGGCGAATCAACCGTTACAATTTCTGCCGAACGTGAGGACGGCACAGCCCCAGTTTTGGAAGAATATGAGGGCGGATACAGAATGGTTGTAAGGGCTGGCGAAAAATTGACCATCACCCTAAATCAAGACCATATAAAATTGGGTTATTTATTAAAAAATTGCACATTTAATGGCGAAGATGTGGATGTAACCGGCTTGCAAGTATCTGTAACCATGCCGGCAAGCAGTTCGCCAACCGACTTGCAATTTAATTTTGTAGAACTTGAATATAGAATTAGAGTTTTGCAAAGAGGGGCAGGCTTTACTGCCGATGCCAACAGTTATGTTAAATTTAACGGGCAAGATTATGAAACCATAACAATTTCCAATTTAACTTTAGCGTTTTATATGCCGGAGGGTTATTATGTTTCCAACGCGTATATATTAAGCGATGAAGAAATTGAGTTTAACGAATTAAATCAAACCAACCAGCACACTAGCGCGGTGTTCTCTTACACATTCGAAGCCGAAGAACTGAACAGACTGTTTGTAACTTATGCTAAATTGACTGAAAACTTTAATTATTTAACATTTATTGTTAATTATGAATTGCACACGTTTAATGTAACAGTTAGTTACAATCTTGTTAACGCCAAAGGCAATAATTTTGATAGTTTAATAAATTATCCAGATTTAAGCCTTACTTACACCTTGGAGGATAGCGTTACTGTTACGCCAAACAGAGATAATTTATCTTTCACGTTTGAAAATTTGCCTTATGGCATCAGCGCTAATATAAAGTTGTTAAGCAATTTTGAATTTGGCGTTTCTGCTTTGGGCTGGTTTAATGAAATGGGTTTGCCTTTAAATAAAGATTTATTAGAATTAAACCTTGCGAAACTTAATGAAGATGTTAATTTATTTTATTACTTGCAATATGATGAATTTAATATTAATGTAATTTACAATGCTGAGTTTGGCAATCCAACAATAAGCAAAAACCGTGTAACAATTTTTGATAATTTTGTTGTTTACGCAAACGCCAACAAAGCAAAAGGCTATATGTTTAGCAGTTTTTACTATTTTGTGCCGTACAGTTATAGTGAAGAAAGTTGGAATGACGAAATTTACATTTACGATGAACTAACACAAAATTTTGTTAAAAACACGGCAGATTACACCGAAGGCACAAATTATTATTTAAAAACAACTTTTAGCGATTTTAACAGTTTGGAAATTAATGAATTTTTGCCAACTAATTATGCAATTATTAACAACACTTTTAATGTTTACATTGATTACGATTTAATTAAATTAACCTTTAACAACATTGGCGAGTTGTTAGATGGGCAATTTGCTGTAAACGGCGTAGAGCACAGCATAGACGAATTTATAACCTATGAAATTTATGTTTTAGATAACGGGTTTAGGCCAATTCAGGAAGGCGAAAAAGTGGATAGCCACGATGTTATTCAATTGAGAATAATTTTAAATTCAGTTAATGCAGATTTAGACCCTTCCACAGCGTATGTTTATAATTTAATTAGCGGTTTAAATTTAAGGCAAATATCAATTTTAGGCAAATTTTACAACAACCTAACCAGGCAAGATAATGTTTACATTAGCCCTAACATTAATTTAAATGAACTTGTGGTGTTTGCGCCAGACGATTACATTGTTAACATTTTTTACAGATATGAATTGTTAAAAAACAACATAACAGTAACAACCAATGTAACAAGCGAAAGTTTCTATTTAAACGGCGATGTTCGCAAGTTCTCAATGCAATATGCGTTGGATAATCAAAACAACAACTTTACCTCTGCAACCGGAAGCGAATTGCAAATTGAAGATTTCTTTATGCACGAATCATATTTCCTTTGCGGATTTACAACAAACGGCGGATATAGTCAATATTTCTTTATAGATAGCATTAAAGTTTATTCAAACAACGGCAGAACTTATGTTAGCCCGGCGGATTATCAAAAATATGGAATTAGCATAACAATTAACGAGGCAAAAACCAACATAACAATTAGGGTTCGTTTTGTTGAAAATATTGTTATAAAAGTGCAAGTTCAGCCAAAAATTAATTTTAATGGCGCGCAAATAACAGACGGCAATTATATATTTAGGCGCACGTTTAAATATAACGCCGATGGCTCGGGAATTGCGCAAACACTTTCTGTTGGGAGCTCTTCTAACTCTGATATTTCCATGGCAGATTTGTTGTTAAACAGCTTAAGGTTACCTTCCGGCGATTATAACATTATTTATGAAGGCGACCACACCAACCACGGCTTGTGTGAAGTAAGTTTAAAATTTAACACAGTTGGCGAATACTCTTGGCTTGCCGAAATTGAATTGCCATATAAAATTTATTTGCAAATTGACCGAAAGGAAATTAGCATTATTCCAATAATTGACGGCATGGACGTTCCGCGCAAAGAGTATGACGGCACAACAAATTACGATGTGGAAAATCTTTTAAAATACTTGTATTTTTCGGATAATTCTTTAGTGTGGACAAGGCCAGTTAATGTGTTAAGTGAAGATTTAAAAATAAGCTTATCCTTAAACTTATCTAAACTGCTTGCAAGGATAGAAAGTGCGCAGGCAAACGAAGGAAGTTTATATGACATATTTATTGAAGGCCTTGCTTTAAGCGAAACAAATTTAAACAATAACAATTTTGATTTAACCAATAGCAGTGTAACGCTATATGATGTAATTACCATAACCAGAAAAGAACTTACTTTGCAAGGGCTAAAAACGTTTGACAGATTGTTTGAAGAAAACAATTTGTCCGCAGATGTTGACGTAATAAATGCAAGGCTTCAAGGCGTTATTAAAGAAGATGACGTAACAATAAATTTAGAAAATTTAAAATTTGAATTTTTAACCGATAGCATAGGCGCAAACAAAAATTTGGTTTTGGTTTCTACCGACATTTTGCTTGGTGCAGATGCGCTAAATTATAAGGTTAAGGATAATTTGTTGCTAACGGCAAGCATTTATCCGGATAAACTTTCTTGCGAGGTGGAAGGCTATGGCACAGTTACAGTGTTTAACGAACTTGGCAAAACCGACCGCGGCAAAGTTAACCTTATTCCTATTGGCAACGAAAACGCGCAAGTAAAATTGGTTGTGGATTTAATTTTAGCAGACACAAATAAATACACCAGCATTTACCCAATTATTTCAAGATTTTTAAACCGCTCGGTGTTTGCCGTTGGCTACGATTTAAGCTTTGATGTTGGCGGAGTAAAAACAAAAATTTCTAACGAACTGTTCTTATCCTTGCCAACTGTTAGCAGGCTTACTGGGGCGTTCTATTTAACGGGAGAACAGTCTGATAGATTAGTTTATTCAGTGCAAAACAGAAATTTAATAATTAATCTATCTCAAATTAACACCGACATTAAAACTTTTTACCTAACAGAGCAACGCGTTCTGTTAACTTGGTGGCAAATTTTGCTAATTGTTATTTTGGCAGTTACAATAATTTCATTAATTGTGTTATTAATTATAATAATAAGGCGCAAAAAACTTAACAGATATAATTTAAATGAAAGAATTTAAAGGAACGAAATATGTTTGAATGTAAATATAAATTTGAATTGGAAGATAGTTTAATTTCAGCAAAATATGTGTATAAATCTCAAAGGCGAAAAATGGATAAGGTTATAACGGCACTTATTCCAATTTTAATTGTTATTATGGCGGCAATGCTAACATATGACATTGTTAAAAAGCGTTCGCTTGTGTTAGATATTATTTTGCTGGTTGCGTTAATAGTGTTAGAGGCTTTATATCTAATTGTTCCTCTGTTGTTAGCGCGCAGTCAAAAAAAATCTTATTACAAACAAAAACTTGATGAAATGGACTATCTTTACATTAAAATAGAAGATAATTTGTGCACCGAAACCTTATTTAAAGATGAGCAAGAAGTTGCAAAAAATATTCACAGTTTAAAATCTTTAACAAGTTATTTGGAAGATAATTCTCGCTTAATTTTGGTGTTTAACAAAATTGAATTTGTTTGCATTAAAAAGGATAATTTAAAGGGAAGCCTTGACAAATTAAAAAACTGCCTTAACAAAGCAATGGCAAAACAAAACGCAAAATAAAACTATTATATGAAAAGATGCAGTTGGGTGAATTTAAATAACAAAATTTATGTAAATTATCACGACAACGAATGGGGCGTGCCTGTTTACGATGATAAACTTTTATATGAATTGCTAATTTTAGAAAGTTTTCAAGCTGGGTTAAGTTGGGAATGCGTGTTGAACAAGCGCGAAGCGTTCCGCCAAGCGTTAGATAATTTTAACATAGAAAAAGTAATAAAATATGATGAAAATAAAATAAATGAACTGCTAAACAACAAAAACATTATTCGCAACAAATTAAAAATTAAAGCAGTTGTTACAAACAGCAAAATTTTTAAACAAATTCAAACCGAGTTTGGCAGTTTTTCTGCATACATTTGGGGTTTTAACAACAATAAAATAATTTATGAGCCATACAATCTGCGCACCACTTCACCGCTTTCCAATAAAATTTCTGCCGATTTAATTAAACGCGGAATGAAGTTTGTGGGCTCTACAATAATTTATTCCTACCTTCAGGCAATAGGAATTATTAACGCCCATGGAAGCGAGTGCAGTTTGCACAAAAACAGTTAATTTAAAATCTCAAATAAAAAACATTTTGAATTTTTATTTTAGTTTGATATAATTATTTTATGAACATAGAAAATATTGGGGACGAATTACAAGCCTTGGTTAACAAGTTTGAATTAACAAAAACTTGTTTGCATCTTGATGCCGAGCAAGAAAAGCTTAATTCGCTTTTAAAAGAACGAGAAAGTTTAACCTTTTGGAATAATTTAGATTACGCCATGCAAACGAATAAGGAAATAAAAAGTCTGCAAGACCTTTTTGCCGAGGTTCAAGGCCTGCAAAAAGAACTTTATGACCTTATTGAAACGGTTAAGGGGTTGGAAATGCACCCCGATGTTGAACTTTTAAACCTGGCTTTTAGTGAGTTGTTGGAATTGAAAGAAAAAATTGATGAACTCAACGTTCGCACCCTTCTTGACGAACAATATGACAACAACGATGCAATTATAACCATACATTCTGGCGCGGGCGGAACTGAAGCGCAGGATTGGGTTGTTATGCTTGCGCGAATGTATAAAATGTATTGCTCAAAAAACGGCTTTGAAATTAGTGTGGTGGATAAAGTTGAAGGCAACGATGCCGGCCTTAAAACAATTGTGCTTTGGGTTAAAGGTGAGTATGCTTATGGCAAATTTAAGGGAGAAATGGGCGTGCACAGATTGGTGCGCATTAGCCCGTTTGATAGTAGCAAACGCAGGCACACTAGTTTTGCCTCGGTTGAAGTTGTGCCACAAATTGCAAACGGAAGCACAGTTAAAATTGCCAATGAAGATTTGCGCATAGACACTTACAGAAGCAGTGGCGCAGGCGGTCAAAATGTTAACAAGGTGGAAACGGCTGTGCGCATTACGCACCTTCCAACCGGGCTTGTTGTAACCTGCCAAAACGAGCGTAGCCAACTTCAAAACCGTGAAAATGCTATGAAAATTTTAACCAGTAAGCTTAACGCGCTTGAAGAGGAAAAAAATCGCCAAAACTTAAATGAAATTAAGGGCGAATTAAAGCGCATAGAGTGGGGAAGCCAAATCCGCAGTTATGTGTTCCAACCTTACACAATGGTTAAGGATCACCGCACGGATTACGAAACAAGCGATGTTAATGCGGTTATGGATGGCGACCTAAACGGGTTTATAAATGAATATTTAAAAAAATCTCACAGCAAATAGTGCCGTGAGTTTTTATTTAAAACCCTTGCAAAAAAGTTTTAATTAATATATAATTAAATTATGAAAATTTTGGCAATAGAAAGCAGTTGTGATGAAACCAGTTGTGCCGTGGTGGTTGATGGCAGAACGTGTCTTTCCAACATCGTTTCTAGCCAAATAGATATTCACACACGCTTTGGCGGGGTTGTGCCAGAAGTGGCAAGCAGAAATCACGTTATGGCAATAGACAATGTGGTTAAACTTGCGCTTGAAAAAGCGGGCACATCGCTTAAAGATATTGACGCAATTGCGGTTACTTATGGCGCAGGGCTTATTGGCTCGCTTTTGGTGGGCGTAAGTTATGCAAAAGGGCTTGCCTATGTAACAAAAAAACCGCTTATTGCCGTCAATCATATTTATGGGCACATAGCAAGCAATTATCTCACTTATGCGGAACTCACCCCACCTTTTATCTGTTTGCTTGTTAGCGGTGGGCACACGGCAATAATTAAGGTTGCGGATTATAATCATCACGAAATAATTGGTAACACGCTTTACGATG
>CANQZB010000003.1 GCA_947628195.1 uncultured Clostridia bacterium
GATAACACTAAAAGTGTCTAATAAAAATATGCTATTTTTTTCTCTTAATCAGTGGGTCCGGGGTTCGAGTCCCCGGCGGTCCACCATTTTTTTTACAATATAGGCTTATTACCCTATATTCTGATTAAGAGCCTCTTAATCTCCGCTTCGCTTGGAGTATTCTGCGTTTCGTGCTCACATGCTTGCAAGCAATCATTCTCACTCTCAACTTGAATACAGTGGGTCCGGGGTTCGAGTCCCCGGCGGTCCACCAAACAAAAAGACCCCTATAATAGGAGTTTTTTCTTTGTTTCGTTATAGTTTTTAAATTTCAAAAATTAAGTAGTTGGCGTTGCCAATTTTTGTCCATTTTATATTTGCGGTTGGATAAAAATAGTTAATTAAGGCGTAACTTGTTGCGCTGTGTGCCACAATTAAAACATCTTCATCTTTATTTGTGGATTTAATAATTTCTTTAAAAATTTTATGGTTCTTTTAACAAATTCGCCACACGTTTCACCCACTTTTTTGTTTTTGGGCTCAGTATATTCCAAATTCAAATAATTATCCCACCACAACTGCTCTGCTTCGTTTTGTGGCAAATGATGTAGTTGAAAACGCTCTCTCAAGTCATCTTTTATAACAAAATCCTTAATATTTAACGTTTTTGCAATAATTTTTCCCGTTTCCATGCATCTATTTGTTGAAGAAACATAAATTTTTGAAATATTAAATTCTTTTAATTGTTGAGCCATTGCCTTTACGTTTCTTTTGCCTGTTTTTGTTAAAACATCGTTTTTGTGTTCGCCATGCCTAAACAAAATTAGTTTCATATAAATCCTCCTACAACATCGGTGTAAACAATTTAACTATTGCGCAAAACAAGCGAGTAATTGGGCTTTGTTTGAAATCTTTCATGTCAATTGAAATGTTAAATAGATGTTCAAAATCTTGTTTCATATCCTTCAAACAATCGGTTTTATACATCAACGCACCGCATTCATAATGATGCAAAAGGCTTCTGTAATCAAAATTTATAGTGCCCAAAATGCCCAAATCGTCATCACACAAAACTTGTTTGGAATGAATAAACCCTTTGCTGTATTCGTATATTTTAACGCCCGCTTTTTGAAGCACACGATAACTTGAACGCGTTATGCCAAAAATGATTTTTTTATCCGGAGTGTGAGGTGTTATAATTCTAACATCCACACCGCGCATAGAGGCGTTTGCAAGGGCGTTTGTTAACTTGTTGTCAATTATTAAATAAGGGGTTGTTATCCAAACATATTTTTGAGCCTGATTTATTAAATTTAAATAAACATTTATTGCAACATATTCACTGTAAAAATATTTAGGGCCATCACCATAAGGGCAAACATAGCCTTTGTTTGCAGTTTTATTTGGTTTTGTGTTGAAATATTTAGAAAATTCTTCCATTTTTTGATTTTGCACATCGTATAACTGCAAAAACATTATAACCATGTTCTTTACGGCATCGCCCGTTAGCTTAATTCCCGTATCCTTCCAGTGCCCATAAGGGCTGATTAAATTTGCATACTCATCTGCCAAATTTAAGCCACTTATAAAGCCAACTTTGCCATCAATAACTGTCATTTTGCGGTGGTCGCGATTATTATGTGTGGCAGACATTATTGGTAAAAATGCATTAAATCTAACACATTTAATTCCCGCCTCGTTTAGCCTTTTTTGATAATTTGAAGGCAGTTTGTTTATCGTTCCTAAATCGTCATACATCACCCTCACTTCAACGCCCTGCTGAACTTTTTGTTTTAATATTTGAAGAATAGAGTTCCACAACTTGCCTTCTTCAATAATAAAATATTCCATAAATATGTATTCTTGCGCTTGCTGTAACTCTTTAATTAGTTCCGCACAAAAAGTTTCACCCAAACGCAAATATTTTACATCTGTGTTGTTGTAAGTTTTTAAACCAGTAGATCTATAAATATATTCGAATTGGCCGTAATATGCACCCAGTGCTTGTTCTAAATTTTCTTCTTCATTTGGTTTTTTAATGGAATATTTAACCGATTCTTCTGTAACTTTTTTATAAAGTTTTTTGTGTCTATTCGGTGGCCTTCTTCTAACAAACATAAAGTAAATTACTATGCCAAAGAACGGCAAAAAAATTAAAATGATTGACCAAACCAGTTGCCCTTCTATAGGTATGTCAGAATTTATTATCCTTATTACCAAAATTAAGCCACAAATTGAAAAAATCATGTTTAAAGGTAAAAATAAATTACCAAACAGATGCGGATAATAATAACCTATTGCATAAGGCAGAATTAAGGATATAACCAATTGTAGTAATATTGCAATAATTACAAAATTCATTCTGCTAAAAACTTTTTTAAAAAATTTTTTCATACTTTGTACCTTTTATAATAATTTGCCAAAATTCCTTTATAATTATCCTTCCATGGCTTGTTCCTGCCCAAATAGTGCACAATTACATTATTGTTTTCCACCCAATCGGCATCAATTTTGTGTTTTGGGCCACGCATATTGTAAAAAGTTATATATCTATCACTTAGGTTGTAGAGTTTTGGGTCAATTAATTTAATTCTGTTGCCAAAAAAGCGGAACAAAACATCTTGATCATATAAATACATACGCCAGCCATTGTTTTTCATGAACTTAAAAATCGCTTCTTGGTTAATAATCGGACGAAGTTCTTTAATGTTCATAACCATTACACCCGTGTTCATGTAAAAATAATGCTTGTTTACGCCAAGCCTAACCCTATTAAACCATTGCATAAAACCGCGAATTTGCGTGCACGCTATAAACAAATTGCCTTCAAAATTCATATTGTAAAGTTCATCAATGTTTTTATGAACTATTAGGTCAGAATCTAAATACAATATGCGTTCCACACTCTGCGGTAGCATTAACGGAGCAAAAATTCTATAATAAATTTCATACGGATAACGTTCAACTTTTGGTGCACCCTTAAACATTTCATTATCCATAAAAATGTAAATCAAATTAATATTTTGCTTAATTTTTGTTAATAAATATGTTTTATCTGCATCGTCCAAATCGGAATGCATAACATAAACATCAAACTGACTATTCATATTGTTAACAGCAAGCGAATTTAACATTGTTAAAAAATGTTGAATGTAGCCTTTGTTTATATTAACTAAAATATTTTTTGTGTTTATCATAAATTTATTATAAATTATTATTAAACATTTGTCAAACTTTTATTTATTTTAAAATTAAAATGCTAAACCCTTGCAAATTAAAAAAAATATGCTATAATATATTTGTTAAACTTTTATAAATGGCAAACATACAAACCGCGTTTGCCTTATAATGAAAGTTAATTTATTGGGGTATCGCCAAGCGGTAAGGCAGTGGTCTCTGAATCCACCATGCGGTAGTTCGAATCTACCTACCCCAGCCAAAAATAGTCCTTTAAAAACATCTATTTTATAGGTGTTTTTTTGATTTTCGTTGGGTCAAATGTTTTGCCACCCAAAATCACAATTTGGCTGGATTTTGGCTAAAAAATTGGGTCAAAAATTGGGTCAAAACTTTGGATATAAATCTTTATAAAGATTTAAAATGTCCTTTTTTGTTATTGTTGGATCCAATGTTGTGTAAATATCATTTGTCATAACTATGCTGGAATGTCCCATATAATACTGCCTTAATTTGTCTGGGACTCCTAAATAATATAAGTTCGTGCTAAAGGTGTGGCGCAAGTCGTGTAATTTTTTGTCTTTAATCTTTAATAAGGCCAAATAATCTGAAAATTGCTTGCTATAATAATCACTTTTGTAGTGAAACATTTTATCAAAGTTGGATTTTAATATTTCTGTAAATTTTGCGGATATCGGTACATATCTTTTTGCAGTTTTAGATTTTGTTCCGTCTATAAACACTGAATTCTTTTCGTAATTAATCGTTGTGTGTTTTGCTTCTGTTCGCCTGCAACCAGTTAACACATAAAATAAGATTTCGTTTTTTATTGGCGTTTTATCTAAATTCTCAAGAATTAGTTTTTGCTCATTTAAGTTAAAGGCAACACCTTTAGTAACATTATTTTTTGGCTTTTCCAAGAACTCACTTGTATCTTTGGTGATTATTTCATATCTTTTTGCATATTTAAACGTACCTTTTATTATGTAATAACAGTACGTAGCACATCTATGTCCACTGTTATTGTAAATCTTTGTCAAGAAGTCTTGTAACATTGCTAAATTGATATTTTGTATTGCCTGGTTAAATTCCTTACGTGGCCTAAAATGTTTGTTTATGTAAATTCTGTAATTCCTATTCGATTTAATATTTGCCTTGTATATGTTAAACCAATTATCTATTAAATCTATGAAATTCTTATTTATTGTTTTCTTATTTCCCTTGTTTTCCTTTAAGGCTTTTATTTTTTTCAATAAAATCTTTTGATTTCTGTCGTATAAGGATATGGTCACGCCCTTAACGGTTTTTCTATATTCCCAACGACCATCCGCCCGTTTCCTAATATTTTTCAATTCTTCTTCTCCTTTTAAAGTAGAAGGATTGATTTCACTAATTAAAAATTTGCTTTTTGTTGATTTGTTTATATCTTCTTTATCTATTCTGCCTTCTATGTAGGCCTGATAGATTTCATTTTCCGCCCGGATGTACTCTAATCTTTCATTTTGTTTTTTAAAAATTCAACCATTTTTAAGTATTCATTATTTTCCACCAGCTATTCCTCCGTTAGGCCAGTAACGTACGCGCGCGTCTTGGCCAATTCAAGCTGATTCATTTTGAGAATCTTTTTTATTAGATAGGCTTCATTGTCCGACAGAAACTTCAAATTAATAGTTTCACTTTCTCTGCCAACCAATTCATCAATGCTTACGTTGAAGAAGTCTGCCAATTTTATCAGAGTTTCAATACTCGGCTCATTTTTCCCTGCTTCGTAGTTAAACAATGTAGTTTGAGGCATACCTAACCGTCTAGCCATTTCATTTTGTGATAGATTAATTTTTTGTCTTAACTCTTTTATTTTCATATAAAAAACCTCCTTTTGTTCGACATTCATATATTACTGCAACAGAATTAAAATATCAACTTTTAAAATTTTTTTTATTAAATTTTCTTAAAATAGCGTTAAAATGCTTGACATAATCTTAAAATAGCGTTAAATTAATTGATAATTATTCTATTTCAGGAATAATCAATCTCCTTTTGTTCGACAAACAAAGGCGGTAAATGGCACAATAAACTCCTCCCTTAAAAATAATTGTGCCATTACGTGCCAAAATAAGCCTAAAGCTCTGTTTTGGCTACTTTTATTTTCGATGGCACATCGTATCCATAGGGTGTGCCAGCCCCTGCCAAAATGAGCCTAAAGCTCAAATTGGTACTTCTAATTTCTATATCATCTCTGAAAACCGCCTTAATTGGCGGTCATGCCCTAATGGGATAACCGGTAGCTCCGGGTCAAGTTCAAGTCTTGACGAGGGCTGTGTAACTGCTTCACAAACCTTATGGCCAGGGTTAAAAAGCAGTGGATGATCAAACATTGTGAAACCGGTTACTCACAATGTTCCTGTTGGCTAGGTAAAAGCCTTTTGCAGTGCAAATCTGCAAGCCAGCACTATTAGGAGGAAGTATGAAGATTAGCCAACAAACAGAATGCCTATTAATTGATTTAATGATAGGCAACGATTCTAATTTGCCTTATTTTGAAAACTATCAGGCCCACAAAAAAAGTCTAGGATATGATTTGGCCCAATCGAGTTTATACGACTACATTTTATTCATAGATTATCAACTTAAGTCGTTTCACAAACAAAGAGGACTTGAATCGTTCCAAGAATATTTAGACTATAAGTTTCCACCTCAATAAAAAACCGCCTACGTCAATAGGCGGTGAAGAAATTTATTTCTTGGATTTCTTTGTGGGCTTTAAATTGTTGAAAGCAGAAACTTGAATATTAGATTTTTTAGATTTGTTAAATGAGTTATTAATTTCTATTGTTTTGTTTGTCCCTGCTTCAATTTTGACAATCTCAGCTTGGCGATAATATTTTTTAGCTTGAGTTCTTCTCTTTGGACCTTTGGAACTATCTTCATAAGATTTACGCCATAGAGCATCGCCTTTGCCCATCAACTTAGAATATCTTCTTGCGCTGTCCACAACTTCCTCCTTTTAATTAAATTTCACCTAGATAGGCTCGACAACCCTTTCAATATCTAGGATTTGCTTTCCCCCAAGGACAATTATAACACCGCAATAAAAAAAACGAAATAAAAAATTGAAACACAGGAGTTCAAATGACAAAAAGCAAGCCAAAAGGCAATAAAATCAAGCCAAAAATAGAATTCCCAAAAGAATTTCCTTTTTGGGCCAGGTTAAAAATCGAAAAGCATAGGACAACTTTAGTTATAGACGAAGATAAGGCCTTCAATAAAAAGACTAAAAAATTTGAAGATGGATTCGTTGATAGAGAGGCTACACACACATACAAAAAGGAGTATGAAGAGATTATACCTAACCCTGATCCAAACGACCCTAAACCTATGTATTTACAAAGACCGAGGAAACGACCTAAAAGATTATACGAACTCCACAACAAGAAGTTAAATATACCGCAAGCACTTAAAGACAAGTATTCAAAAAATAATAAAAAATAAAAAAAGAACTACAATTCAGGCCTTTCGCCAATTCCTTAAAAATTTAAGGTCAATGTAATTCTTTTGTTAATATATCACAAAAAAATTTAGTTGTCAATACATTTTCTAAAAATTTTAAAAAAAAGGACCACTCAAATGGAAAAGCTAGAAATTTTACAAGACAAATATCAAGATCTGTTAAATGAACACAAACAATTGCAAAGAGATTACATTTTGGCAATTAAAAGCAACATGGAATTAAAAAAAGACTTAATAAGGATAAAAAATTTGTTAAAGCCTAGACAAGATAAATCCTTACCAGGTCAAATAGAATTGCCAATAGGAGGCAAATAAATGGAATACCCAACCCATTTTTGGCTAGTTATTAAAGGTGAGAAAAATGAATTTCCAACAACCTTTAAAGATTTCAGCATAAGACTTGGTGAATTAAGGCGCAACAAGCTTTATGTTACACCATTTGTTGGATACGATGATCCAACTAAAGCAAATGATATTCGCTGGCAATTGTACAGTGAATATAAAAAATTAAAGAAAAAGGAGGAATCGGCCCTATGACAAAAAAGACCAAAAGACCAGTTGCAAAAAAGACTGTTGCTAAATCGCACACTAGAAAACCATCTGGAACTAAATCATCCTTGCCAAAGGAACTCTTTGTTGTTGGTAAGTCAGGTAAAGTTTATGGCACTTATAAGAAAAAATAACCTTATTTAAAATTTTTGGAGGCAAACATGTTGGTTGTAAGATATGCAGACAATGAAAGCATTCATGACATAAATGTATCAGCGCAAAATGCACTGTACGTGTTCAGAAATGCAAAACGCATGTATCTACACGCGGATTTAATTTACATAGAAGATAATGGACAAGAATTCTGTTTAATGTAATAAGGAGTTCAAATGCTTATTCCAGATTATATTGCAAAAAATAGCAATTTAAGTATCAATGCAAAATTCCTTTATGCGTTGATATTAGAGCACCAAAATAACGGCGTATGTATTGAAGACAATACATTTTTTGCATGCTGTTTTGGTAAAGGTGTATCTGAAAGAACAATTAGGAATTATTTAAAAGAGCTCAAAGACAACAGTCTTATCTTCGTTGGAAAGTTTAAGCAAGCGAAAAATGCAATTTTCGTGTTAAATTCAACAGATTACGTTCAAAATGAGCCTCAAAAAATTGGCGATTTAAGCGAAAAGCTTAAAAATGTTCAACTTTTGGAAAAATTTTTCCAAAATACGGAAAAAGAATGTAAGAACACTGCTTTATGCACTACTAACACCGATTATACTAAAGGTTTATGTAATAAAGCTTTAGTTTTAGTTAGTAATAAAAATAAAAATAATAATATATTACTAAACACGCGCGCGCGCGAGGAAATAGACAACCCGACAATTTTTAGTAATTATGAAAGGTTGAAAGAATCCGAACGAGCACCGCTTTATGACGATAAAAGCAGAGCGCATTACACTAATATGCTCTTTAGAGAGTTTTTTAAGTGGAATACAGCTGGTAGATTCTACAATGCCGGGCTTGAAATTGTTGATACGATAATTGAGGCTGTAAAGCAAAGCAATTCTTTGCTTGGTTTTAAGTTTGATTTTATCACATATGACAAAGCCAATCCTTTTTCAGACTTAGTGCTTAACATAACTGAAAATGAATTCGCCAGCATTGTAAATTCGGTAGTGTTAAAGAAAGACATTAAAAATCGGCCTTCATACATAATCGGCGCCATTGTGCAAGCTGGCACAAAGATTGACTGGAAAAAAGCCGATGAATTGGTACGTAAAGGTTGGCCGTGGACTGAATGGGTGCCAGCAAACAAAACTTTATCAAATATCATTTATACAACTCAAGAAAGAGTCAATAAAGAAAAGCAATATTTTAAATTCAAGCAAGAGCTTGAAACTAATAATTTAAGGAGGAAAGTATGAGAAAATCAAACGGAATGAATTCATTTCAAAAATTTTTATTAATATTTTGTGCGGTAATTTTAACCATTTTAATAGCAACTGTTATTGTGACATTTATTATCGCTGAAAGACATGGTTTAACATTTGTTGAACAATGGAAGGAATGGATTGAAGCAATTAAAGTCTGGTTTAATTCATTTAAATCCGTAAAAGGATAGGTGGTAAATGAAATATTTACTAATTTGTTTAGTCGTCATTATTGTTGCTATTCTCACTGGCACATGGATATTTGATGGTGCATCGTGGTTGTTTAATGCAATTGCTAATATATTTAGTTTTATGTCGAATATTTTTAACTTCTTTGGCTGGAATCGCGGAATAATTTAAGGATGGTGAATGATGGAAACATTGAATAAACCTCAAAAAATTTTTATGATAATCATGTATGTTCTTGCAAGTATTGGAATTCTTGTAAGTTCTTTCGTGATTTATAATTTAGTAAATGTCATGCGCCCTGAAACATTGGGAGTTACTTATGCTTCAACTCTTAATTCATCTTCTGGCGAAGAACCTATATGCACCGTTGAAATATGGTCTAATGATAACAACAATGGCCAACAATTATACGAAATACTTTGGAACTCATATACAGATGAAGACGGCCAAGGTATAAAAGGTTTTGGTGTACAAATTGTGGGTGATTATTTTATTAGCCATATTTATGAAATGCTTCAAAGTATTGAAAGCAGTCAAAAAATCAGCAAAAAAGCATCTGAATTTAAAAATACAATACTTTCAGAAGAAACTATTGTTTGTGGTGATTGGTATTGCTACAATACTGATGATTTAGGTGAATCTTCTTATATGTTGCCAATAGACAAAGTTGGTAGAAACTTATACATTAGTATTGACGACAATTTTTATCAAATTAAATTAAATAATTACAGCTGGCAAACAGATGAAAGCTTTTGGATATTTTCACACAAATATGTTACGCACTATGCTCCACAAACATTCTTTGATCTGACTGATTATGTAATTCAATCTGCTCTAACGGACAGTGCAAAAAAAGATAATTCCACATTTTACATTGATTTGTTAGAGTGTGCAAACTTTTATGACCTGCTTTATAAAGATTCCCGAGGACAGTATCACCCACTTCAAGACGCCACCGATATAAAAAATTATTTACAAATAAAAGTCAACTATCACAAAGACGGTGCAACTGAAAGTTCTGATTCAATGTTCAAACAAGTTGCATATTCCACGACTTGGTCGTTTTATGATAATTCAAATTTAGAAGAATATTGGAATGCATACGGACAAATTGAAATTACAGAAAATCACTTAAATTTTGTTTACAATAAAGATAGACAAGCTTATTACGCTACTATTGATGAAAAGTTAGCTAAATATCTAGAATCCACAATTAATACTGAAATTTCAGTTAAAATAAATTTCGATAATCTAGACTTTAACGTTTATGGGATAGATTTAAAAAACTTTACATTTAAGATTGAAAGCTTCGATATTACATCAACAGCAAATACAGACGATACTTTTGTTGTATATAATAGCAAAATCCCAAATATTTCACCAACGATACATTTAGGAGGTGCTGAATGAAAAAGAAGCATTATTTGCAATTGTGCGTTTGTGTGGCAATAATCTTTATATCTTCTGTTTTGTTTGCGTATTATTATAAAGAATATATTGCACCAGAATCTTACACAATCGGATCGCTTTTAAAACATGATTACACGGAATTATCTATTGCAGATTATTTTAGTGATGAAGATGTTTTGTTTAGTCAGAACATAAATTCAATGTCATTTTCAAACGCAGAAGGAACATCCAGTTACGAATTCGATTTTGAGGCTAAAAAATTCAACGGCTTACAAAATCAATATGTAATATATGTTAACGATAATATTACAAACGAAATTTCGCAAACTGCTGGCGCTATTACAAGTAAATATGTTTTGAAATATTACGATGTGAATTCTGGTGTTTTATGCACATCTAATATAAATATTGCCTTTACATTCTATTCATTGTCTAGTAAAGTAAAAATCTCTTTACCAACAAATGAATTGCCATATTTACGCAACTATTTTAAAACAGACAATTTTATTGTAACTCTGGCCTACAATCCATTTACCATTGGAGATAAAAATGGCGAGATTGATGAAAAATTACAACAAATTGAAAAATTTGTAATTGAATACAATGATCTGGCTGGAGAAATTGATCCTTATTATGCAAAATTAGACAAATATTCCGAAGATATTTCTGAATTAATGCAACAAGATGAGGACAAAAGTTCAGAATTGAATTCTATTGCAAGCTTAATAGATGCAGATTTAAACAGTTTAGATTTGCACAAAACATCTTTAGAGGAACTAAAAACAAACAATTCTGAATATGAAACAAAAAATTCAAACTTATTTGAAGAAGATGTTGTTTTAAAAAATAAGTTTGAAAGCTATAAAAATGATGTTTTAGATTTACACGATAATCTAACTTCATTAATCTCAAATTTAAACGATCTAAAGAAATTAATTGAATCTTATTCGTATGCATCAAATAAGGTAACAGTTACCTTCATGCTCAACGAAAAAGTTTATAAAATTGTTTCTATTGATATAAATTCAACTGCAACGGTAGATACGCCATCAAATACGGATGATTATAAATTTAATTATTGGCAAGTTGAAGATGAAAAAATAGATTTAACAGAATATACTTTTAGCCAAAACACAATAGTTGTTGCCAATATTACTAAAAAAATAACTATCTCGTATTACTTTGGAGATTCTTTGTTTAAAACCCAACGAGTTTACGAGAACGAAGAGGTAACATTCCCTTCAGAACAGCCCGAAAAAACATTTTATATTTTTAAAGGTTGGTCCACAGATAAGCAAACTGTTTTAGAAGAATTTTCATCCAGCACTGACGTCTCATTATATGCCGTATTTGAGTTGACAATAGACGGCACTTACAGTGCAATAGCTCGACCTGAATTAATGACTATCCCAAGTGGCGGTGGCGATAAGTTCCCTAACTGCTCATTTACCATAAAAGATGGCAAGCTTGAAAAGTTAACAGATAATAGCAATGGTTCTTGGAAAATTCAAATTGAAGGCTATAAAATAACAATACAGGTTTTCGGAAGTGATTTTATTGGCCAACCATTTGTTTTCGATTTTTCTAAAGGAGACACCCGTCTCGTTGCATCTGTAGGAAATAAAAGCGTTTTAGTTGAAAGATTATATTAAATAAAAGGAAAAAATAAAAATGAAAAAATTAAATATATATTTAACCAGTTTAATTTGTGTTTTGGTGCTATCCGTAATGGCGGTAGTAGGTTTTTATATTGGCGAAAATTATGAGAATATAAATGCCTGGATAACAAATAATCCAACCGAAGCACAAAAACAAAACGATGAATTAACTAATCGTTTAAATTCTACTAACGAAGAGTTGAAATCTCTTACAAAACAAAGAGATGCAATTTTAGATGAATTAGCAAAATTAAAAGCTAACGGTCGTGAAGAAGATAGGCAACAAATTGCAACTTTGCAAGAGTCTGTAGAGAGCTTAAATTATCAAATTTCTGAAAAAGAGAATGTAATAACTCGTTTACGTTCAATTATTAATTCTACAGCCGTAGATATTACAGCTGAAGATTTAGAAGGCATGACAAAAGTTCCTGATTATTTCTTTTTCAATAATAATACTTTACGCTCTCTTGAGTTGCCCGATTCTATAACTGACGTGGGAGTTGGAGCTTTTTCTGGTGTTATGATACATTCGTTAACCTTATCTAATAATTTAAGAACTATCGAAGTTAATGCTTTTAAAAGTTTGTTTTATGTTGATGAACTTGTATTGCCAGATTCTTTAGAAAGAACAGGAAGTGGTGCTTTTGATAATTGTAATTTTCGAACAATTACTATTGGCAGTTCAGTTAACACTTTGAGTGGGTTTACTAATTTAAGTAAATTGGAAACTTTGTATGTTCGTTCTAGTGTTATTTATGGCAAGCTTAATTCTAATAACATTTTATCTTACATATACACTCCTGATGAAAAAGTTTACGTATTAAAAACTATTGATGACGGTTCAAATGAATGGTTAAATAACGAAACTTATTTTACAAAATCCACTGAAGAAGGAGAATATAACGTTTATACAAAAGTTGCTTATGGTTTCTATTAAAGGTTAAAGATAAAAGAGGAATAAAATGTTCACACATGTTATAGGAAAGCCAAGAAGAGGCAAAACTTCCTGGGTGGTAGCTCAAATAATACAAAACGATTTGAAATACTGCAATAGTAGGTATTATTGCGCAATAAACTATATAAAAGATTTTAACAAACGATACAATGCTAATTTAACATTGCCACCAGAAAGGCACGTTGTTTCTTCAAATATTGATATATACCGTCAATATCCTAACATGCACAGTTACCCTATTTCAGGTTTTGATTTTGGTGTGCCAAATAAATACCACAAAACAAAAAGACTTATACCCTATGGTGTATATGTATTTGACGAGGCCCAAAAATACTTTGACAGCAAAGGCGATAAAGAATTGCCACCCTGGGTAACACAGGTTTTTGAATTAAGAGGACACATATTTCTTGACATCTACTGTATCACACAACGTGATATGAGATTAAACAAAGACATTCGCGAAACTGCTGATAGAATTGTTTTAATAGAAAAATCTATACACACTTTTTTGTTTAACGGGAAAAAAATAAAAACAGATAAGTTTATAAACGGTGAATTATTAAAAACAACATTTTATGGCCGTGAATTTGAGACTTACGAAGAGGTTGAGGCTTATAAATCAGATAAATCGGTTGGCAAAAAAATAAAAGATGAATTTAAGGGAGATATTCGCAAACATTATAACCCTACTAATTTTGCATTAACAGTTGAGGATTATGATGAAGATTTTAATTATTACGATTATAGTAACACATTTGGTCAAAAGCCTGCTTCTTGGAGTAATTATAAGAAACAGATTGAAAAGGAGGCAAAAGTTGGATAATTCATATAATTTTAGCGATTTGGAAGATTTAGTCCCTACATTCAACAATTTTTCCGATTGTACAGAATATTTTTACAATGAAATTGGCAAATTAGACGATGTCCCTGTTTTATTACCAAAAGAGAAGAAAAAACTAAAAAAAGTTGTAATGAATTTATTTTATAAACATATAGGACTAATTAAAATGAAAGACAACGTCCAACAAAAAAAAGAAATAGCTTCTGTAAACAAAACTTTAAGCGATTTAAGAAATATTAAAAAAAATGCAAAAAAATTAGCAAGTTATAAATCGCACGTAAAGTTGCCACCGCCGGAAAATGATGACAAAAAATTGTTAGCAGACGCTGATTTTTATGAAAACGAATAGCCGGATGTTTGATACCATGTTATCAACAAAATAAAATCAAAAGTCAAACAAATTGACAGATGTGAAGAATCGGCTTGTCCGATTTCACTCTGGCAATTTTGCTTTTGATTTTAAGTATTTACATTAAATGCCAACTTGTTGGCATTTAAAAATTCTAAAAAGATTAAAATTTTTTAAAAATTTAAGAAAAATAAGTAAAATTGGAGGAAATTTCATGAATTTATCAGAAAAATTAAAAATTATTCTAAAATATAGGCGCTGGACTCAAACTCGATTGGCCAAGTATCTTGGTATCAGCCCACCGAGAATAAACAACTGGTTACACAACAAAAACAAACCAAATGCCGAGTGGCTTACTGATAGAATAGACAAACTATTCAACGAGTGCAATATAAGGAGTGAAAATGAGTAAAGAAGAATTATTTTATAAGTGTAAAATGATTGTGTTGACCACTGAAGAAAGTCCCGATGGCTATATGTCTGCCATAGATGAGATAAGCAATCTTATTTCATCTTATGCTAGTGAAAAAGAACAGCGCATATCATACCTCGAAGAAGAAAATTCAAAACTTCAAGAAGTGTTGAAAAACGCACTACAGAGGCGATTTGTTCCCAATGCGATGAAGAGAACGAGATCGGATGAGGAAAGAAAATAAACAAGAATGTGAAATTATAACAATTTAAAGGCAAAGAAGTAATTATGATTTTATATGCAATTAAGAAAAATGATAAATATTTAAGCAGAATTCAAATTGAACCATGGTCTGCCCTTACTATCGCTAGATTATTTTCAACGGAAAAGCTGGCTGAAGAATGGATGGTTTTGCTTAACGAAAAAAACACACATATTGTGCCAATAAATTTGGAAGAAATAAAGAACTAGAATCTTGCTAGTTTTATACCGAAATTGGCTGATTTTTGCCTAAAAATTAGGGTCAAAAATTGGGTCAAATTAGTGAAATCAATTCAAAAATCTACTATTTTATAATGGTTTTTTTAAATTTGTTGGTCCAGTCTCTGAATCCACCATGCGGTAGTTCGAATCTACCTACCCCAGCCAATAGGCAACAAAAAAAGTTAGCATTAAGCTAACTTTTTTGTTTTTAATTTACTATGTTGAAAAATGTTGGTTCATTATTTTGGTCTTCAACAGTATCAACCGAGCCTTCATTAGAGTTGGTGTTAATATTTATTTCATTAGACGGTAAATTATTTTGAATATCGTCATTAACAATCTCATTCTCTTCGATATTGGGCAGGGCCGTTATTTCTTTGTTTGTAACCGCATTGTTTATTTCAGGTTGAATTTGAATATTTTGCTCAAAATTTTCGGTTTTTTCGTTTTTTAACGTTAAATCATTAATATTTTGCGTATTTTCGGGCTCTTTTTCTGAATTTTGTAAATTTTCTTGTTCATTTTTCGAATCTTCAACTTTAGTATCCACGTCAGTTTTTTTAGACGATGCCGACTTGGTTGGATCATTAATTATGCCAATAACAACTAATAGGCCTAGCACCGCTGTAACTACTTCGTTTACATACATAAAATCGAATTCTATATTTAATGCCTGCAATATTAAGATTACAGCACTAACAATAGAAACCCAAAAATTATAATTTGTTAGGCGATTTTTCCAATTCATATTTGCTCCTTTTATTTTTTAGTTTTAGCAAATATTGATAGTAAATATTAAATCTTTGAATTAAATTAAAGTCAATAATCATAATATTCCAATTCTACCTTGTTAACATATGCACCATTGTTGTTCGATTCAATTTTTAAACTAACCTTTTTGCAAGTTAACCTAAAATTAAATGTTGTTACTCCGTTGTTTGTTGAAGTAAAAGTTAATGTTTTGCCATTGTCAAATTTTAATGAATAATTAACATCTTTTGAGCCATCCACAACAAGTTTGTTTATTAATTTTAAATTGTGATTTTCAATAAGTTCACTGGATTCAAAATATTTTAAATTGTTAAAGTATTCAGTTTCCCTATTCTGCACAATTTCAAAAATTTTATCTGTGTTAGTTGTGTTAGAAATTAGTAGCATTTTCTCCATAGCTTCAGTGCGAAGCGGATGCAAAGCAAGGGTATCTACACCGCGAATGATTTGAAAATTATTATCGGTTATGTCAATTATAACTATTGCATTATTAACATAATCTTGTTTTTCTATTTCAGTTTTATTTTCGTCATTAAAATTAAGCCTTAATGCAAGATAATAATAATTCCCTAACGATGAAGCCACTGCCCCATTGTTTGCACCGTCTAAAAGAGTGTGAAAGTTAAAATCTAGTTTGTTTACTTTTACACCATTGAATGTGTATAAGCCATCAAAAGTTAAAAATATTACACTATTTCCACACTGGGAAACGCTGTTTGCAATAATTTTGCTGTTAGATGAATAAATTTGGCTAACCGTTATGCTTTTTTGCAAGTAACTTATTTTTGAAATTCCATAATCCCTAAACACGAACACATCGCCATCAAAAGCAATTATTTTGCGCGCATCACCCAAATCATCTTCAAGTGAAATATAGTCCGAATTTTCACCAATATTACCAATGTTTTCTGCATCTAAATCGGTGGCGTACCACACTTTAAAGGCCGGCTCTTTAATAGTGCAAAACAAAACGCCATCATTCATGCACATGCTGGTTATTATTGGCACATTTTCCACATCATAAGGGCTAAAATTTGTTTTCCAAATCATCATTTTTTCTTTGCTGGTTAAAATAATTGCATCTTGGTCGTCATTCTTGTACGAAAGTGTAATTGGTGGGCTGTCAAATGTCATTTCATATAGCCAATACAAGTTATAACTACCCGTAAAAAGTTGATTTAAATAAACTTTTTTATCATCGCCATAAACTATAATTCTATATCTACTCGATTGATTGTTTGGAAAATATTGTTTTAGCGAAGTTATGCCTTTATAATTTACATTTTCTGGTGTATTAAGCTGACTATAATTTCCGCCTTCTAGTGAACTAGGAAATTCGGCTGGCACAATTGAAAATGCAGGGTTAAGTTCATTTTTAGGGAAAAAATTATAAAATTTTATGTTTTTAATGCCATTTGAGTTAAAATTATTAAATTTTTTTAATTCAACTGACTTTTTCATTGCCAAATCCTTTTAGGAAGTTCAAAAATTTTTAAGTTTTTAATTGCTTCGGCGCACTCTCTGTATTTTGAGTTGTAAATTTTAAATTCATCAAATAACGCTTTTGATAAACAATAAAACGAAATTACGCCAAACACCAAAACATCTGGCGACAATTTTGAAAGAAAATCCACGTTATCGTAAAGCGAATTAATGGTTGGGTATGTATAGTAATTAATTGTGTACACCCCATCCTCTTTTACAGTTATATTTCTATCCACAAATTTGTGATTGATAATTCTATCTCCCTTTTTAATATTTTGCAATTTTAAAAAGTTTGTTAGTTCACTAATTGGGTAAGATTTATCTTCAAAATACGCTTCTTTGCTGGTTAAAACAGGCACATAATTTACACACAATTCATGCAAGGTTAGGTTTAAAAAATTAAGCAATTTTTTTATCTCTTCATTTTTTAAGGTTTCTTCTTCACTTGGCTTTGTGGCTTCCTCCAACAACTTTTCTTCGTCTGTTAAACTTAATGTAAGGCACACCCTTTTTAAAATGTCGATAATTTGCATATTATCTCCTTTTAATTTCATCTTCTAGCAAACTGTTAAATTGAGAGAGAACGCCAGTTTTTTCAGCGTTCTCCTTCAATTTATTTTCAGTTTCCATAAGATTTAATATTTTATCAATATTTTTAGTTTTTGTTTTATGCACATACGTTAAAGCGCGTGCATCTAAACAAGCGTAAGGCAGAGTTAAACAATACGTTCCGCCTTTTTGGTTAGAATTGTGAATTTCAAAATTATTTTTTGATGTATTAAATACAATATAATAATTTCTTTCTATTTCTTTAATTCTGTTTGATATATCATATACATCATTTTTAATTTTGATTTTCATTTATTCTCCTTAAGCGTTAGCACCAAATGGATTAGTTACAGTGCCTTGAATTTTTGTAAATTTTGCTTGTCCGTTAGGTTGGTCGCAAATTAAATCAGCATATTTTACTAATGTTGCAGTGTAAGCTGGGTAGCCTGCTTTTTGGCGTAAAATTTTACCGCCTTCGCCTTCAATCCATTCCCAATCGCAAAGCTGATGAAGAGTGAATTTAGAAGTGTCCAACAAATATAAAGTGCCATCTTCAACAAAGCGGTCGGATACCATTGGTATTCCGTTAAAGCTCATAGCTTTGTAGCCGTTTTCCAATTCAACAACATCAATATTTCTGCGATAGTATGCAAGATATTGTTGATAAGCACGTTTAACATCGGCACCACAAGTGATGAAATCTACATTTGAGCCAGTATTTTCTTCCAAGAAGTCTACTGCTGATTGTAATAATTCATCACTTATTTCTTTTGAAGCGTCTGAAGTGAATGGATTTAACCATTTATTATCAGTTCTAGATAAGCCGTAAATATCTCCTTTTCCAAAAATGGCTTCAAGGCCAGTGATTTCGTTACCTTTACTACCTTGAACATATAAAACATCGCCGGCTACCAATTCAGTGGAAGGTGTTGAGGTAAAATATAATTTTTTACCCTTTCTATCCACATAAGCTATGCGCAAACCTTTATTGTCTAGTGTATTTTCGCTGTAAGTATCAACAACCATACCTTCAATAAAGTTTTTAACGCTATCCATTGTTGCCACGCCTGCAGCATAAGATGAAACTGTGCCAACTTTACCTGTTCCATCGCCATAAAGCATTCTGCTTAAATTAAATTTGGAAGCAGATAAAAGCCCTTCCATTTCACAATTTAAAATGTCAATAAACGCACCACTATTAGCAGAAGCCCTAACGGCTTTATCGCTAATTTCAATAGTTCCATAAAGATTTTTTAATGAAGTTTTGAATTGTGCATAATTATTTTCATTTGCGGTTGGAAGTTCGCCAGTTTCTGTGCCGGCACCAATGCCACCATTGATGCCAACAGGTGCAACTTTTATAATTTGTTTGCCAAAAACATCACTGCTTGATTGCTTAATTTTTGCAAAAAGCGGGTTGGTTTTTGTGTTTAATTGATTACATATTGCAGATAAATACGCATCTTTAAGCGCATTTTGTGCACTTGTTAAATCTACCATAAATTTCTCCTATTTCTGTTTAATTATTGATTTTGCCAGTCTGCCTGCCTCTTTAATTGTAGTTGGCACACTTGGCGGGGTAAGAGAAATGTTGCTGGCACTAGAATTCATTTTAATGGGCGAATTTAAAGTTATTTTAGATAGGTAATCTTTTACGATTTTATCTTGAATTTCCTTATTGGAAAAAACATAATTATTTAAAAACTCGTCATCTTTAATAAATTCTTCTGCCGATTTGTAATTATTTGACATCATCATAACAGCTTGTTCTTCCAAACTGCTATTATCGCTTGACATTAAACTTTCTTTTAGCGCGCTACTAAAAGGTTTGACTTTTTCAAATTTTGTTACAAATTCATCCACTCTCTTTTCAATTTCGGCTTTCTTGGCAAGAACAGCATTTTCCTGTTCCTTTTCGCTTTCAAGACTAGCCAACTTTTGACTTTTTTTAGTAAATTCTGCTTCAAGATTTGTGTAGGCCTTCATTAAACTTTCGGCATCTTTAAATTTACCAAAATTATTGGAGCCTAAATTTTCATTTGGTTGTTCCAATTTCTCCATCGTTTTCTCCTTTTAACAATTTTTTATGTTCTTCAATATGTTTTAATAATGCTTCTAAAACTTTTTTGTAATTAGGCTTGCTTTTGTTATCTCCGCTTAAAATGAATGCGGTGTGTTCATCTATGTGAATTTTGTGGTTATCTATAGGCAAAATTTCCAATTTTTCACCTTTTAAGGCAGATAGATTTTCTTCTTTTGCACGATTTATTTGAAGTGAGTTTAAATCCACGTTATTTTCCCACATACCAAAACCTAACAAATCTAGGCATTTTTTGCGCATGCTTTGGCTAAAATGTCCATCTTCATCATACATCAACCCTTGCTTAATTAAATCGAGTAACATGGTGCGTTTTTGGCCAATGCTGTTTGTAATGTCGTTTGAAGTATCGAAAACAACATCATCACTGCAAATTTCGTTTTGGTCCCAATAATATAATTTTACTTGATTGTTTTGACCCGTTATTTTAAGAAGCCTTGGCATAACAGCAAACTGTTTATATAATCTTAAAATAAATTTTGCAATGGTTTTAATTGCAAGTTTGCAAGAATCAATGGCATTGGTCAACCTTGTGGTGTCTTGTTCTGCCAATAATTGCAATGCAACACCGGATAAATTAGAATATGGCGAAACACTTTCTGTCATCATATCACTTACGCCAGAAACAGTTTTAAATTCGCCAAGCAAGCGTTCCTCTTCCTCATCAAAATTCAGGTTGAGTTTAGGGTTTTCCATAATTTCTGGAATTTTACTGCCCTGCCTATAAACAAGCACTTTGCCCGGAGATAAACCATCTACTTCAAGGGCGTCAGTATCCACGCTTCCGTCTTCAACGGCCAAAACGTTCATCACTGCCCTATTGAAATATTCATGTTTTCTATTTCTTACTGCGTTGTATGCGCGCTGTAAAGGTATGAGCCTATCAACTACACTAACGCCAAAGAAACTTCCTGGCAAATAGTTGGAAATTTGCTTAACAAATGGGAAGGTTCGCATATTAAGTTCATCGTTTATATAAGGTAAATCACCATCAAAAAGCAATTTATCCCCCGCTATAATAGTTAGCCTTCCGTTAACATATTTCTTTGATGGGCGAACATATCTTTCAATAACCACACAATGATTACTCATTTCAATGTTGGAAACTTTGTTTATGTGCGCGTTATAGCCCAATCCGCCCAAACTTGATGTGTTACTATCCAGGGTAAAAGAGTAAACTTTTTCTGGGCTAACATCAACAC
>CANQZB010000004.1 GCA_947628195.1 uncultured Clostridia bacterium
TGCCATCCCGTGTGCATAAGGGCAAATTTTATGCGCTTCCACAAGCGCCACAACAATTTAAACAGCTTTTAATGTGTGGTGGGGTGGATAAATATTTCCAAATTGCACCTTGTTTTAGGGATGAAGACCCGCGTGCCGACCGTTTGGCGGGGGACTTTTATCAAATAGACTGTGAAATGAGTTTTGCCACGCAAGAAGATGTGCATAAAGTTGTTGAAACCCTTATAGATAGGCTGTTTTCTAAATTTAGCAAATTCCCATTCAACAAAGGGCCGTTTAAATGTATTCCGTTTAAAGAGGCAATGGTGAAATATGGCAGTGATAAGCCAGATTTACGCAACCCTATTGTGATGTGCGATTTAGCCGATGTGTTTAAAGAAACAACCTTTGTTGGCTTTAGAGATAAAACTATTGAAGGTTTTTCAATAAACGCAGGCGCACAGCCACGCAGTTTTTACGATAAATTGCAAGCGTATTTAATAGAGCAGGGCGCAGAAGGTTTGGCTTGGGTGCGCGTGCAAGAAGATGGCACACTAAAAGGCCCAATAGTTAAATTTTTAACCGAAACTGAGTGTGAAAACCTTAAAAAAGCCACCGGCGCGCAAGTAGGATATGACATTTTTGTAATTGCCGATGCAAATAAGAAAAAGTGCTATAAATTGGCAGGCTTACTACGCACCGAAGTGGGCGAAAAGTTAAATATTATAGATAAATCCCGCATAGAATTTTGCTGGATTGTGGATTTCCCTATGTTTGAACTTTCTGACGAAGGCAAAATTGAATTCTGCCACAACCCATTCAACATGCCAAAGGGCGGAATGCAAGCACTAACAGAAATGAACCCGCTTGATGTGGTTGCATATCAATATGACCTTGTTGCCAACGGCTACGAGTGCGCTTCGGGTGCTGTGCGCAACACTGACGATGCCACAATGGTTAAACTGTTTGAAATTGTTGGCTATGGCGCAGAAGAGGTTGAAAAACGCTTTGGCGCACTTTACACCGCGTTTAGTTATGGCGCACCTCCACACGCTGGCGTTGCCCCCGGCTTTGAACGCCTTATGATGTTAATGCTTGGCGTAACAAACATTCGCGATGTTGTGCCTTTCCCAATGAACAGCAAGGCGCAAGACTTGCTAATGGGCGGTCCAATAGAAGCAGACGAAATGCAGTTACGCGAACTTCACATAAAATTAAGATAACACCCTTTTGGGTGTTTTTTTATTTGCAAACATTTTGTTTAATTTACAAAAAAAGAAAACTAAAAAATGTTTTCTTTTTTAATTTAAAAATTAAATAATTTTAATAAATTTTAACTATTTTTTATAAAAAATCGTTAAAAAATACTAATTTTTATTAATTTTTATAAAATTTTTTTATTTTTTTATTTTTAAAGCCCGTAAAGGCCCTCGGTTTCATCATTTTTATTTAATTCTTTTTTTAACAATTCATATTTGTGTTTTGTGCTTTCTCCGCCGTGAATATGTTTTATTTTAAAATTTTCATCCATTAATTTTTGAACTTCTTTATATAAAGGATAATTTATATATTTTAATTTAATAGATAAATCGTGATGAACGGTGCTTTTGGGTATGCCAAACTCTTTAGCTGTGGCCCTAATTGTAGTGTTTTTTTCTAATATGTAATTTGCCAAGTATATTGGCCTTAAAGATACATAATCATTTTCCATAATTAACTCCTTATGGCAATATACTTTTAAAAATTTCAAAATATAACAAAAAGTAAAAAAAATCGACAAACTTTTATTTTTTTAAAAAATATTTTTTTGTTTGTTAACGCGGTGTTAAAAATTTAATTAAAAAATAAATTAAAAAAATTAAAAAATTAATAAAAAAATTAATATTTTTGCAAAAATTCGGCTTAAATTTACAATTTTTTAAAAATTTTTATAATTTTTCAACTTTTTAATCATTAAGATTTTATTTAAAAATTTATTATTACAAATTTAGACAAATTTTACTATTTATTTTGACTTTTAATTAAATTTTTTATATAATAAAAAATATTAAATTAATTTTGCCTAAAATTAACTATGTTCAATTTGGGTTTAAAACTAAATAATATTGAATTTTTAGAGCAAATTAAAATGAGGGGTTATGAAAAAGAAAATATTTAGTGTGCTATTATCCATATTTTTAGTAATGGCAGGGGTACTCTTTAGTGCGTGTGGTAACAAATATCAAAATTTAGAGTTTGATATTTTTTACGCCTACACGGAGGATGCTGACGAGTGGTTCAACGCCAAAGATGGAATTGTGCTAAATTATGGCGGTGAAGATGATTTATTTTCAATTAACCCAGAAACTCAACAAGGCAGTGTTTATTTGCGTGTGTCAATAAAAAATGTAAAAGCGAAATATATTGACGAAATTATTGTGTCTTGCCAATCTGCTACCAATTTGAATTTTACCGATAAGCACGTTAGGCAGAACGAAGTGTTTGAAGTTTCTATTTCTGGCAACCTTCAAACAACACTAAATTTTTACGAAACAAATTCTGGCAAAAAAACCAGTGTTTCACTAAGTGTTTACAGAAGTTTAACTGAAATTAGGGCCAACGAACAGAACGTTCCAATTTTAAGAGATGATGCGGAACTAAATTTATACAATTTAAACAACCTTTCATTTTATCCTATTGGGCAAACCAACCAAACCGGCGTTGAATACGAAGTTCTTTCCCTTGGCAGATATAACTCTGCCGGAACTTATATGCCTACATATTCTTCTTTAAGCGAAATCACTTCGCGCGTAACTTGTTCGGAAGGCAAACTTGCCTTTGCTAACAATTTTGTTCCTAACGACAACTGCTATGTAATCAGGGTTAGGGCAGTATCTACATTTAAAGAAAATTTATATGCCGATTTTAGCGTTTACGCCTTTAACACTCAAAGCGGTTACTCGCCAAAACTTACGTATGCCAATCAAGCCGATGCAGAAATAAGGAACAAAACAATAGACCTTTATTTTAGCGATATTTACAACGGCACCGCTGGCAGAGGTAATTATTCTTCAGCGTTATTGAATGCGGATTTAACCGAGTTTAACAGCGTTTACAAAACAGCAAAAAACATTTACGGCGGAAGTTTGCAATATGTGCTTGCTGTTGCCATAGATAATGAAACACATTATTTTGACGGTGATTTAATATCGGTTAACGGGCTTGTTGTTACAAAAGAAGGGGAAAACTATAAACTTTCCATTGAAGAAAACAAGTTAACAACAAACAATGTAAAATTCTTTTTAACCTTAAAGTTAACCAATAAAGACGGCAGTTATGAATACATAAAAGCGGATGACAACAAATATGTAACTCAACTTACAGTTAACAAAAAACACTTAATTAACAACATATTACTTAACGGGCAAAACTCAGCCGTTAATGCTTTTGTTTATTCCACAACCAGTGCGGGTTACAAAGGCTATGAATTAAGGTTGGAAACCGACCCAACCAACCCAGATGTTAACGCAAACAACTTTATATATTTGCGCACATCGGATAGTGCGGATTTAACAAATTTAATAAGCATAAAATATTCTAACGGAAGCGATGTGCTAAAAATAGATAATGCACATTACGCCATTTTAAACGGAAGCACAGTAAACATTAAATTAACAGGCTCTAACGCCGAACAATCTTTAGTGTTTTATGCAAAAAACAACCCAAGCAATTTTTATAATGTGGCATTAGAAGACCAATATTCAACTCAAACATTAACACTAACCAAAAAAGTTACGGCAGATTCAATTAAATTTTATGCGGATGAAAATCTGGAAAACGAAGTTGACTCTAACTTCTATTTAAACGAACAGGCTCAAACCAACTTGTATTTAAAAATTTATCATCCAAACAACAGCGTGTTAGAGCCAAGCACAATTAAATTAAATTCGTCTAACAACAAAATTAAATTTGTTGGCGCAAGTGAAGATGGAACATTAACTTTAACCAATTCAATGAAGCTTCAAGAAGCAGACGAGCCAAGTTCCGATTTACATTACACGCTATTTAAAGTGGTGGTTTATTCAACCGATGGAATTCAAACTTCAACCATAACAGCCAATGCTGTAGATATGGAAAACGGCAGTTTGCTTGGCGTAACTGCCAGCGTTTTGGCAAAAAGTGTTTATCTTGTAACAGATCCAAATTCGTTTACAATTTCACCGGTTAACAATTCAGACGCAAACGTTCTAACCGATGTTGACACAACCTTGCCAAGTTTTGCAATTATTAATGGCAGATGGATAGATTTTGAAGTTAGTGGCTTAATTGCAACGGGCTTAAAAAGCGCAAACGCCGTTAGCAGAATTGCGGTGGATAAAAACACCGAATTTAACAACGATGAAAACGGCATTAACTCTAATTGCGTGGATTTAACTGCGCCAATTTCTAACAACGAATTTTCAGTGCGTGGCAGTAGGGTAGGTGGCAGGGCAAACAACACCGCCGTTTTGCGCGTTACTGTTTACTATTACGCTAGCGAAAATAATGTTATTTTAGAAAGAAGTGTGCCAATTGACATCAATATTGCGGTTTATGAAAATATTAGCACAATCAATTTGTCCACACTTACAAATAATCCTATTACTTTCATTAATGAAGATTATGACAACGCACGCACAACTTCGTTTGATTTTGGCACAAATTTTGAGCCAACTAAGAAAATTGTTTTAGCAAATAGCACGGGCGAAGTGAAAACAAAAGAAAATGTTTCTCAACTAAAAGTTGAATTTAATGAAGACGATAATTTAGAGGTTTATTTAAGATATAACAGCTTTGATTACGAATTGGAAAACGGCGCTGTTTTAAACAGCTCAGATTTGGCGATAGATGGACTAAACACCGACATTTTATCCGGCACAATTATTGTTAAATTAAAAGGCAAACCTTCACGCAATAGCATAACAATAACTTTAACGGCAAGGCAATTTAAAAACGATGTTATAGGCACAGCATCGTCTGTAACAGTCAACTTTGTGGATTTCGAGCCGGTGGATAGAATTGTGCTTGAAGGCGATGAAATTGTAAGAAAAGCCAACAACAGCAATTACGTTTATCTTTCCTTTAAGGATATTAAGGAAGACGAGGCAGATAGTTTAAGCTTTGTTGCCAGGGCGGAATATGCAAGTTCAAACTCCAATTTAAAGCGATTTAGCGATTTAACCTATTTAATTTACGAAGTTATAACAGACGAATCTGGAAATCCTGTTTCTGTTAACAACACGCCTTTAGAAGATGGCAATGCTAAAAAATTTAGCGTTAGTTTTGATGAAAACAACATTGTTACAATAAGTGCCGTTAAGGGCGAAAATTTGGGCGGATTGTTTAAACTTGTTGTTGCTTCTTTGGATAGCAAAATTGCGGATAATAATTATGGCAAAACCGCATCACTTTATGTGCAAATTAGTGATGGAACAAGGCAAAATAGATATTTAATTGAAAACCAACAAGATTTAGAAGCCATTGGCAAAGATGCGGTAAATTTAAGTTCTCACTACTTGCTGGCTAACGACATTTCGCTTGACGAAGATTTTGAGCCTATTGGCAAAACCACAACCAGTGGGGTGGACACTGTTATTCCGTTCACCGGAAGCATAATCGGCGCATCCTCTTATCTGGACGAAGACAATAACATCAATTCAACCGCAAGGCCAAAAATAACTTACGCATTAAATTCTTATGCCGAAGTTAACGAAGGCTCAAACATTGGTTATTACGCAGGTTTATTTGCAAGAATTGAACAACCTAATTCACCAGATGGCGCAACATATAACAATCTGTTTGGCTTTGATGTTCAAGTTAATTTTAACCTTGCAGAAGATGCTGGCATTGTTACTGGTAGAAATCTTTATGTTGGTGCACTTGCCGGTGTAAACAAAGGCAAAATTTCTGATGTTGGCGTAACTGCAGGTGGAATAATTAGCAACAGCAAAACTAATTTGTATTTTGGCTTAATTGCTGGCCAAAACGGCGGAGATATTAACCTAACAAGGCTAGTTGGCGTTAATGAAAAGGGCGCTGTAATTACATTCACTTTGCAAAACACTTGTTATGTTGGCGGAATTGCCGGGCAAAACGAAGGTGAAATTTCTGGCAACTATGCTGGCAAAAACAACTTAAATGACTATTCCGCATTTATAAACTTTAACATAATAAGCAGAGCAAAAACTGTTAATGTTGGCGGAATTGCCGGCGAAACAACGGGGAATATAAGCAATTTAGTTGTTGGCGGAAAAATAACCGCAAACGAAGTTCAAAACATTGCGGGCATAGTTGGCGTAATTAGCGATGCGGAAATTTCAAATTGTGTTGTTATGGCTATGGATATTGAAGCAGATGGCACAGTTGCCGGCATTGCAAACGAAAGCACAAATTCAACCATAACAAACGTTCGCTTTATTTCTGCAAAAATGGAATACAACGGGCTAGAAACTTTCGGTACACTTAAAGCAAGTAAAACAGCAGGTATTGTGGCAAATTCTGACAGTTCCACAACGGTTGAATATGGAGCGGTGGAAAGTTTTATAACCACAATAACAAAGGGTGAAGTTGAACAAAACTTCTTTACCTTTGAAGCCGATGAGGTGGCAGGTTTAACATTTGGAAATGCAGTTATACAAAATTCGTTTGTAAGTGCAGATATTAATGCTGTAAAAAAAGTTTACACCACAGTGGAAAATTCTAACAGCCAAAATAAAAACTTATACTTTATAGGTGAAGTTTACGGAACGGATACTGCCAACATTAAAACTAACGATGCTGAAAACAGTTACACGGCAATTGTTAGCAACAACAAACTTTACACTTCACATAATGGTGAAGATTTGGCAGAATATGATTCATCCGTGTACAGCGCGGTTGAAATATTTGATGAATTTTCATTGAACGAAGTTGTTAGTGCTTCTGGGCAGTTAATTCCTTACACCCCTGACCCTCGCGAAGAAGGCGACTTTGAAAATAACTATTATTTCGATGCAGCATATCTTTTAACTGAAGATGCTTCAATGGCAAATGGTTATATTATTAAAGATCTTTGGCCAGATGTGATTGCCGACTATTATATAAAATCAGGGGATAGTTATCAGCCAGCCGGCAGAGATGATTGCGATAACAGTTTAACATACTATAAACTTAAATCGGGTTTAGATTTCAATTCATTATATTATTATGACAATTCTTCAAACAGCTATGTTTTAGCCGGTTCTGGAGATGTAGATGTTAATAAAGAATATTTCAGTTTGCAATCTGGCGCGTTTGATGCTTCTGCATGGGAAAATGAAGTTAAATCTTGGATAAATGAAAGCTGGGCAAATGTTGGAGGCTCATGGGTTAGCGAAAACTTTAAGTTGGATGCTCACACCAACATTTTAAACCTTGAGGGCAATGCTTATTGCTTCCCATACTTACTGCAAAACGGAAGCCCATTAATGATTGTTCGTCCACAAGATATTCAAGCCAAGTTTAATGACGAGTTTAAACTTTCTATTAATGCAGTTATTGCTCAGGGCATAAACTTAGAAGATTACGCAAATGCTCAAACTTTAATTGTGGACTTCTTTGCAAGGGAAGATAATGTTAACACTTTAGATGTAAACACACATCAATTAATCAACACGGCTTCAAGCGGGCAAAAAGCAAACGGGCTTGTGGACTTGCAAGTTATTCCCGCCGATGCACAAAAAGATGTTCGCTGTGAAATAGTTTCTGGCGGGCGCTATGCTTATATTTTAAATAATCAATACATCGTGTTTGAACGCGCAAGTTTAACCGAGCCAATTATTGTAAAATTTACTTCGCTTTTTGATGAAAATGTTTTTGAACATGTTGTGTTCTTCACCCAATATGGCATTTCAAAATTGGTGCTTGAAAATAGCGATATTGTTTCCACTAACGACGGCTATGAACTTACATTAATTAGTGGGCAAGGTAGCAAAAATGTTACAATTGGTGCAGAAAACATTTTTGAAGGCAATAACTATTTAACAGTTTTGGAAGAAGCGAATGTTAGAAATTACTTAATTTTAGAAACCACTAGCGAGGGTGAAGCAGTTATTGTTAACGGCGATTTAAACAGCGGATTAACAGTTTCAATTAACGAAGCAAATTCGACTGCGGATGCACAAGAAATTTCTGTTGAATTAAAATTAAATTTAACAACTTATTTTGGCGAAAGTGTGTTCCCTAAAATTGATGGCGAAGATAACATCATTTCGCTAGGCGGAGCAAAACTTAATGTAAAAGTTATGCGCAGTGCGGAAAGTATTAAAAACTTGGGTGCCAACAGTTATATTTACAACACTTCAAACCGCATTTCATTTGATGTTGAACTTAAAACGGGCTATGTATCGGATGAAACAAACCCTACTTATGATATTCAGCGCGATGAAGGGGACGGAAACACTTATGCTTTGTACGAATTAAATAAGGATAGCATTATAATTTCCATAAAAGAAACCCAAAATAAAGCACTTCAATATTTAAGGGAAGCAAACGGCTCAACCAACATAAATTTATTTGATTTTACCATAAATTGCACACCACAAGTTGAAGATGAGCATGTTGTAGGCTATGTTTATTCCATAAGTTTTGTGCTACAGGATGAATTTAGTTACAGATACATTCCTGCCGAGTTGGGCAATATTGAATTTGAATTGCAAATCAGCGCAAAAAGCAATCAGTCAATATCCACATCGGTTGGCATAACCTTAGAGCCAACGCCATTAACAAGTGCGCGCATTGATAACTATTCAGCGCAAACGAGGTCGGCAGGCACTTCTTACTCCGACATTATTAGTTCAAGCACACAAACCTCTTCAATAATTTCGCCAACCGATAACGGCGGAGTTATGATTATTCACCTAGAGCCTAGTTATGCAAATGTTGTTAGTGCGGTCTTAACAAGTAGCACAATCAACCCACCAAGTTTGGGCAGTGATGTGTATATAATCTATGAGCAATTAGTTTACAACGCACGTTCTGGGGCGTACGAAACAATTTATCCTGCCAACGAAAATGTTTCAGATGGGCACGGAATAATTTTGCAAAAAGTTACAGGCAAAGATGCCTCTGGTAGCAGTTATTACAATGGCATAATTTATGTTCACACTAGGTTAAGCGAGCGTTTCTCTGCTTACACCAACACAATTACAACAACTCTTACAGTTAACACAACAGACGATACAATCACAACACAAAAGCATTTGTTAACTCAATATCTGCCAGGCGTAAGCCTTTCTTATGAAGGTAAACAGTTAGACGATGGCGGATACATTATTCAAAAAGATACTTTTAATAACACAGTAAGTTTAAGGGTGGATGGATATCAATATAATTCTAGCCCTAGAAACTCTTTCACATGGTATTTAAAGGATAACAGCACTTATAAATATGTTGAAAATGGAAATATCAATTTACGAGACATAACCGATTTAACCAATTTTGAAAATTATAGAGATGACATTAATAACATTTATTATTTAAACGGAACTGAATATGTTCAAGTGTTTAAAAATAAAATAGATACTTATTATCAATTTAATTATGCTTTAACAAAGTTGGAAGATGAACTAACAGGCAAAACAACATTTATAATAGACCCTTATACCATTAAGGATGAAGAGAAGAACACATATCAAGCAAGCGATTATGCTGATGTAAGGTTAGATTATTCCAGCATACAGCAAGTTGGCGAAAGTTACTTTATGCAAATGCGTTTGCATGTTAATCCAGATATTCCAACCAGCATAAGATTAAATTCCAGCCTAACATTAACCAGCGCAAATCAAGAGTTTGAAAGTGAAAACAACAGTTTAATTTTCCACCCAGTAGATTATGTTGTAAATTCAGTTAGCATTAACGAAGTTGCCAACAACGAATTGCGCGTTCCAATAAGGCGCAACAATCAACTTAACTTCCGCTTTGGAACGGACAACGTTAATAGGGATTTATCTAGCGAGGTTTATGCTAAAATTTTAGAGGACCTTGGCGAAACCGACTTCTTAAAAGCGTTTACATTTGTTGAAAACGGCACAATAATTAATTTTAGCGAAACCGAAAAACTAACAGCCTTCAATTTAAGATTTATTAACAATAAATTAGTGCTTGTAGGCAATGCCGAATTTAACAACACAATTCAATTAAATTTAAATTATAGATATGAATATGTTGATGGAAAATATGAAATTGAGTTTGGAAATCAATTTAATTCAACCGGGTTTGCTATTCCACAATATGGATTTAATTTAAGCATTTACACAAGCACAACAGAAGAGCATGCCGAGCCAGTTACAACTGCAGATGAATTTATAAATATGCAGGAAAACGGCAATTACATTTTAATTAACGACATTACTCTTGAAAACTTTTCACCAATAACGGCAAACATTGCCAGCCTAGACGGAAACAACAAGGTTATTACAATTAAAAACTTTGATGTAAACACCACACGCACTCGCTATGGATTGTTTGAAACTTTGGGCGAAAATGCAATATTAAAAAATGTTATTGTAAACTATGGCGAATGTGATGAAGTTTTGGCACTTTCCGGCACAGATTTAAATCAATTTGTGTTTGGCGGATTAACTGCAGAAAACAACGGCTTAATTTATAACTGCGACATTATGAATTTAAGCACGCGCGCACACAACATCAGCATTTTGTTAGATAATTCGATAAGTGAAAACATCACTTTTGGCGGATTAGTTGGCACAAACAATGGCATAATAACCAATTCACGCGTGGGCACGGCAGGCTATGTTAAAATTTATGCAACCGACACAAGCGAAACCGAAGTTTATGTTAACGCAAGTGCGCTATCGTTCACATTGGGCGGGTCTAACGAAGCACTAAACGGCTTTGTTGGCATTGCAGGTGGCTTTGTGGGCGTAAACAATGGCACAATTTCTAACAGCTATTTTGCAAACACAAGTTTAATTAACTATTCCACCGCAGTAAAACAATCTAAAACTGCTGGCTTTGTGGCGCAAAATGCAAGCCAAGCAAAAATTACGTTCAGTTATGTTAAGGCAATGGAAAACACCATAACTGCCACAAACCCATATTCAACTGGTGCAAGGATAGAAACTGCCACAAACGGAAACGTTGCGGGCTTTGCTTATGAAAATATGGGCAATATTAACAACGCGTTTGCCAACACCGAACTTATAACAGATAGTGCGTTTACTGCCGGCTTTGTGTATAACAATTCGGGTACAATCAGCGAGGCGTATGCTTCCTGCACAATTAACAAAACAGCAGGCAAAGATGTTAGTGAACAGCCATTTATTGGCATAGACGAAGGTCAAAACTATTTGCAAACCGGCACACTAACAAACACTTATTATTTGGAAAATAACACAAATAACATTGTTGAAACGGACGACCTTAACACCCCATTAGGCTTAAGCCAAGATGCTTTTGCTAATTCAGAAAACTTAACCGGCTTTGTGTTTGTGTTAAGCAATTCGCGCACGGAAAGGCAACAAGGCGTTTGGTCTTACTACACCGCAGATAATCAGTTAAGGCTTCTTCCAGAACTTGTTGGCGCTAACCAAATTGCATATTCTTATAGATATCAAACAGAAAGCGGTGCAGAAGCAGGGGAAGAAGATGAATTTGTTTACAAAAATGCACCTTCTTACGAGCAAGGCAGTGTAAACAACCCTTACATAATAAGGGATTATGAAGAGTTTAACAATGTTATGACATCCTCTTCAACCAACAATTCAAAATCTGGCTATATAAGGTTTATTAATAATATAGATTTCAGTTCAAGTTCAACTAACGAAGATGTTATATCAACCCGCAAAAACTTTGTTTTGGGTGATGCCAACAACAATGCCATAACAAGCGTTGAAGGCAATGGCATGACAATAAGCGGAATTTACTTAAACGCATCCGACCAACAAAGTGAAGCAATTGGTTTATTTGCAAACATCAAAAATGCTTACATCAAAAATTTAACCTTGCAATTTGCCACAATTACAAGCACAGACGGCATGTTCAGTTCGGTTCGTGTGCCTTACAGCGGTGGCTTGGCAGGTATTATTGATAGCAGTGTTATTATCAACATTAAATTACAGCAAAACGTAAACGGCACCACAATTGCAGGCTATAACTTTGCAGGCGGTTTGGCGGGGCTTGTTTCTGGTAACAGTTTAATTTATGGCATAGATTCTAACTTAAGCGTTATGGCAGTTCAATCGGCTAGCAATAACGCACATAACTATTACAACGAAAATGATTACAACACTTTAAGAAACGCAGGCGTGTTAAATTACGCAGTGCGCAATTATCAGGAGTATTTAAATACTCTTTCATTTGCAGGCGGTGTTGCAGGCGTAATAGATATAACTCCGCAAGGAAGCAGAGTTGGTCAATCCAATTTAAGTTTTGTAAATATTTACGGCGAACAAATGCAAATAAGAAGCATGGGCAACATTTTGGCAGATTACGCCGGCGGTATTGCAGGTTATGCAAGTTCTGGCACCAGGGCTTTAAAATTAAAATACTTCACTGGCTCAAACGATAAAATTCGCGGAAGATATGCCGTTGGTGGCTTATTCGGCATTGGCAATGGATCAATAGACGCTTCACAAGTTACCGCGCAAGAGGGTGAAATAGCCACGGCAAACAGCGGGGGTAGCGGGCAATATTTGTTCGATACCGCATTCGGTAACTATATAATTAATTTGGAAAAAGATGAAACGTCAGAATATCAACGCGATGCTGACGCATCTTATGGCAATTTGAATTTGCTTTCCGGCTCTAACTATGTTGGTGGCTTGGTTGGCGTTGGCATGGGCACAACCATTTCAAACAGTTACAGCAAAGCAGCAGTTGAAAACGGCAAAGTTATTGGTGGCTTAATTGGCTATGCAATATCCACAACTGTAAATTACGCTTACGCAGTGCCATTTGTTAACACAAATAATTTAACCGCAGAAGCCAAAGTGGGTGGAGCGTTTGGCATGGCGCGTAGCATAATTTCTGGTCATGCTGAAACAGAGTTTGAAAACTATGCAAAATATTGCTTGAATAAATTGAATACAGACAACGATTATAACGAAGTTAACTTTATGTTCTCTACCTTGGTGGTGGATAACAATGCAGTAGATGCAGAACTGGATTATTTCTGCCCAGACCACGCTTCAATAGCGGAACATATTGCAACAAATGGAAACACTTCAGGCTTAACGCGCGTGTTTGTTGGCGAAAGTAATTACAAACTTGGCGTGGTGGAAAATGGCAACAGTGCAAGATTAACCACCGTTAAATTGGCACAGTTGTATGATACTTCTAGCGCAAACGCAGAGCAACAAACCATATTTAGCCAAATATTCTCTGGCTGGTCGGAAGAATATTGGACACTAAACAGTGCAAGATACTTCCCAATTTTAATAAGCGATAGAATTTTAGATGAAGAGACAATCAGCAGTGCAGACGAATTTTCTAAACTTTTATCCAATCCGGCCGGGAATTATGTTATAACAAAAAGCTTTGACATGGGCGATCAGTGCAAAAACAATAAAACCAACTGGATTTTGAATGTTGAATTTACTGGGTCACTACGTGGGCAAGTAGAAGGCTCTAATGCTACACCAATAATAAGCGGATTGTTCATTAATGCTCAAACCAGTGGCACTTCCGGCTTCTTTAGAAGCACAAACGGCGCAAGAATTTCTAACATAGAATTTGTATGGAACGGAAACTACAACGAAAGTGGAGCAATTCAAGTAAATAACACCATTTCAACCATTGGTTTAGTTTCTGCCGATGACCAAAATTCGTTGTTCTCTAATTTAACTGTTCGCGCTTGCAGTGGAAACCTTGACGTAAATAACAACACTTTTGAAGATAATGGCGCAGGTTACAATTTTGTAAGCACAAATAGAGGCACAATTTCTGGCTTTGGTGGCATAGTGGGCAACGCAGTTAACAGCAATGTTGTTAGTTGCTCGTTTGCAGGAATTGTTTCGGCAAAAGTGTCAGGAACTGAAGCCAACATTGGTGGCCTTGTTGGCTTTGCACAACAAAACGAAACAGACTCTGAATTAAATCAAACCTCAATGTCAGTTTCTTTAAGCACAATTGGCATTATGGATAACACTTCATCTCCAACCGAATTTAACTTAGAAGTTAATAGCAGTGTAAATCTTAACTTTGGTGGTGCTGTTGGCAAGGCGGTGGAAGCTTCAATTAGTGGCACCAGCGTAGGCAATTATATTAACACAGTTAAAACTTCTTTAAATTTAAAAAATGTAACTTCAAACATTTATGCGGGTGGCTTGGTTGGTCAGTCTTCTACAAAAACTGCAATTTCAAATAATGCTGTTTGTGCGGATATGTGGGCATACGGAAATAGTGATGCAGGCACAACTTCGGCATTGATTGCAATTGGTGGCCTTGCAGGAAATTATCAAACTGGCACGGATTATACCGACATTAAAGCAAACAGCACTTATGCAAAAATTTATGTTGGCAAACAAGAAGAAGGCGGAAATGTTTTGGGTGCAGATTTATCCCGAGTTTACCTTTCTACCGGCGTTGCCGAAATTGATGCGGTTGACAAAGATGTAAACATGGAGCAATGCTTGTTTACGGGCGATGTAACAGTTTTGGAAGATGCAAATGTAAAAGTTTCCACGCTTTATGTGGGTGGCGCACTTGCAAAATCGGGCGGACAAACTGTTAAAATTTCTGAAACCATGTCCACAGCAAACTTGTTTGTTGGAACAAGCAAAACAAATAAATTATATGCTGGCGGGCTAGTTGGCGAAACCGATGGCGATATTGAAATACGTGATTCCCAAACTGCGGGAAGAATTGTGCCAGTTTGCGCAGAATTTAATGACGACACATTAATATTTATTGCTGGCGTTGCGGGCAAAGCGGGCAATGTAACGGCAGAAAATGTAATTTCTACCACAAGCATAATTTCAGATGCGCTTAACCCGGATGTTTATCAGGCGGGAGATGAAAAACTTCAAATTTCTGCCTTGTTTGGAGTTAAAAATGTTAACGCAAAAAATGTTGTTTATTCTAGCGACATTGCCTTAGCACCAGAAATTAACGAGCCTAACAAACCTTCGGGGTACAATTTCGTTAACGTTTCTGCGGGCGACCTTTATAACCCAGAACACTATAACAGCTTAAACTTCTTTGAAAATAATTTATGGACACAAACCGAGAGTTTGCCATATTTAACAAATTTAAGGTCTGCTTTGCAGAATTTAGACATTTTAAATTTATATAGTAATGGTTATAACTACTATTCATTAAATCCAAAACTGTTAAACGGCAATGAAGAATTGCAGGCAGGCGAAGCAGACGAATTTGCAATTTATATTGTAAGTTCTGACATAACATTAAACTTAACAGGTGAATTAAATGGCTTGCTTGTTGGCAGTGGAAGCGGGGAATATGTTTACAATTCTAATTCCGCTGTTATATCGGAAATAAATAGACACTCCGCTTTATCTAACATACATTTAAGGTTGGCTGGTGAATACGATTTTGCTTTGGATAGTTCGTTTATTGTGAACACTAACAATGGCGTGATATTCAACTGCTCGGTCAACAATTCTGAAACCGGCTCTGTTTCTTCGCTTAAAGCAAGTGCGGATTTTGGCATGATATGTTCAGTAAATTACGGCTTAATTTCGCATTGCTTCAATTCGGCAGAAGTTTTAAAAGTTCAAACCAACACGTTAGCCGGAATTGTAAATCAAAACCACGGCACAATATATTCATCCTTCTTCACCGGATATATAGACAACGGCAATGTTCAAACTGCGGGCATAGTTAACATAAGTGCAGAAACGAACTACGTTGCAAACTGCTATTCTGCAGGCGTTATTGAAAATATTTCCACTTCGGGCAACAGCTTTGTGGCTAACACCGATAACTTTAATGGAAGAAACAACTTTATAGATAAGTTTGCAAACATTGAAGATAACAATCCTGATTTAACAGTTAACAGCGATTTAACAACTTATTACAAAATTGAAGTGGTGGAAAGCGAAAGGCTATTCCAGGCAAAAGATTTATTTGGCAACTGGAACACCACATTAAAAACAAAATCAATAGGCGATAAAGACAAACTATATATAGATATGCATAGTTCAACCTATGGCTATAACTATTTGTATCCAACCTTTAACTTTAACAGGCGCTTAGATAACAACATGGAATCGTGCAACAACACTTCAAATTTATTATACACCGGAACGGGCATAAACAAGAACAGTGTTGGAGATGAAGATATTAGCACATATCAAAATCAAGATTTTAAAATTGATTTATCTAATGTGGAAGAAGCTAATGTTAAAAACGCATTTAAAATTCCGCATTTGGGCGTGTTAAAAATAGTTCAATATTTAGCAAATAATTATAGTTACGAAAACAATCCTGTTCACACAAATTTAAATTATGAATTTATTTACGATATTGATGCAACCGATGGCGAAAGTGGCATGGAGTGGAAGGGAATTGGCACAGGCGATGGCAGTCAATTTAACGGCTTTGTGTTCAGCAACAAGAATTACACATATAACCCAGATAATTACAACAACTTAACAAATAATCTTGAAGGGCTGGTAGAAATTAAAGGCTTAAGCACATCTGGCATATTCGATAACATTAATAAGGCATACTTTACTTATTTAAGATTGGGTAGCATGTACGCCCTAGAAAACAGCGGTGCTTTAGGTGCAAATGTTATAAGCGAAAATAGAAGTACTGGCACGGCACAAAGAGAAACCGTTGTTACAGTAAGCAATGTTTTCTTCTCTTCTACAACTGTAATAACAGGCATTGATGGCTCAACAAGCATTTCTGCATTGTTTGGCAATGTAGATATTGGCAACAACGGCGTGTTAGATATTTCTAATGTTGTTACAACAAACGGCGGTGAGCCTGTTAAATTTAGAACTGCCCAAAACGCGGGCTTAATTGCTGGCGAATTAACAAGCGGAATAATTAGTTTGGCAGAAGCTAAACAAACTACTGCCCAAAACAGCAATCAACTTTATGTAAGGTTTAGTTCAGAAATAAAATATGGTGGCGGATTGGTCGGCAAAATTACAAGCGGAACAATTGAAGGCAAAAATAACACCATTTACATTTACACAGAAGATGGCTCATCCGCTAACATAGGCGGTGTGGTTGGCATGGCGAATAGTGCTAAAATTTCTAATGTTAAAGTTTCACTTCCATCAGGCACAACTGCCAGCACATGGCTTTCTGCTCAATCTTTAGGCGGAATTATTAACACGGCTCAATCTGGCAGTGTAACAATTGAAAACTGTGAAATTGGCGTTTATGAAAACGACAACAAAACAGTTCAAATTTTGTCAGAGGGCTCAAATGAAAATTACTTTGGCTTAATTGGTGCACAACTTGTTGGTGCCACAATTAATGTTGATGGCTTAACGCTGAAATCTTCAGCAGAAAGTAATTTTAATGTTAATTTTACTGCATCTAATGGCAATGAAACCCGCCAAGGCTTTGGTGCACTTTTAGGCAGGCAGGAAAATGGCACATTAACATTACAAAACGGCTCTATTGACATCGAAATTACAACAAACGGCTACAATTTAGGTGGCTGGGTAGGCCTATATGAAGGTGGCGATATTGAATTAAATAAATCGCCTATAGTTACATTAATGGGCGTTAAAAATGTTGGTGGCGTGTTTGGCTCTGCTAACACTATTGAAGGCATAGATTCAACTGAAGGATCCTCTGAAAGAACTTCAACAACGTTTAACACAATTGAAATGTTAACATCTGAAGAATCGTTTGCTGTAATTACAACTTCTAGCACTTTCAACTATACAGATGTAAATTTTGCAAACTGGGGCGGTTTGTTTGGCATTTACAAAGGTAACTCTTTAAAAGATTTAACAAACAAAAACAAAATTGAAATTGGCACTGTTAAAAATGAGCAAGCTAGAAATTCAATAGCGTTATACAATGTTGGCGGAATTGCCGGCAAAGTAGAAAATTCCGAAATGGCTATAATAGATAATTTAAAAAATAGCGGAAGCATTGAATTTAAATCTGTTACTTCTAACAGTGGCACAATTGCTAATGTAAATGACACAATTCAAATGTCCAATGGAGATTTAAGGGACTTCTATGCGCTTAAAGCGATTAATGTTGGTGGAATATTCGGCTATATTCAAAACGCAAACATAAATAATGTTAAAAACGAGCAAGCGGTTATAGGCTATCAAAATGTTGGCGGTTTAATTGGCTATTTGGAAAATTCCTCATTAACAGATTGCGTAATAACAAATGCGGGGCAGGATTCCGAAACAAAATCTTTACGAATATTTACACAAAAACCTGATCCAACCGATACGGAAACATGGTTTAAAAACGAAGGCACGGCTAAAAATCCGCTATATGTTCCAACAACAACAAAAGGCGAGGATTATACCTACACCTTAAACGAACTCCCACACGTTACGTCTAATATTAGCGGTGTGCTTAATGTTGGCGGTGCAGTTGGCACGCTTATAGGGGGAAGTTCAATAGAGGGCATTTACAGCACTGCAAAAGTTAACGGCAATGTTAATGTGGGCGGGCTGGTTGGTGCAATCCCTTCAACCGGCACTGCATCAGTTTTGAATAATGTGGTTAAGGGATCAACCATTAACGGCATTTTCTATAAAGAAATAATCGTTAAAACCTCAGAGGAAACCGAGGAAGACTTCGATTACGGCACTAACTATTTCCCAACCAGCATAGGCGGATTTATAGGCAATGCGCAAAGTGATAATAGCGTAATAAGGAACAACTTTGTTTCTAACATAGAAATTACGTCCGCACAAGAAGGCATGCACACTGCCAATACGGATAGTTCAAGGGTGATTTCAACAGTATCCAACCCAATGGTTAATGTTAGGGATACCAATAACGACATCTATTCTAAAGATAAAGTTTACAACATGCCAAGCACAAACTTAATGTTTAACAACATAAGTTCCGGCGTGGGCGGATTTATTGGAACAACAAACACTTCTGCAATCGAAGCCGGTGGCGAATCCTCAGACGGCATTGCTAAAAACATTGCTACAAACTATATGGGCGATGTAAGCATTAAAGCCGAACTGGGCATTAACGTTGGCAGTTTCTATGGCTATTTGCGCACAAGTGGCAGTAAAAACACAATAAATATTCCAACCTTAATGGCAGATGTTGCAGTTAGCGGTGCTTATAACATAGGCGGAATTGTGGGCAATTACACCACGGCAAACAAATGGGATGAAGGCTATAATTTAAGCCAAGTCAACGTGTTTGAAAACAGCAAACCAACCATCCACATTATGAGCAATAAATCTGCCGAAACCGATGGCTACACCGATTCCGGCATCACAGGCATGTACGTGGGCGGGCTTTTCGGCAAACTGAAATTGGGCAATAACGGAGATTTATCTGTAAGTAACTTAGTTTTGGAAAAGAAAAACAACGTTCAACTAGATTTAAATTTTGCCAATAACTATTACATCGGTGGCTTAATAGGCAGGCTGGAAGGCAACCTAGACGGCATAGTGAAAGATGAATCTGGCGATGAAATGAAAAATTCAGACGGAAGCTATCAATATAACACAAGTGTTGATGATAGCGTATTTGTTAAATCGAATGAAAAAATAACAGATGAAAAATATGTTGCCAACTTTGGTGGCCTGGTTGGCTTGCTAAAAGTTGCAACAAAATCTGGTGGCACAACAGCAACCGTAACCGGAGAACATAACTTTGCATTTACAATTAACACCATAGAAAACAGCAATTATTATGACGGCCCAACAACTTATGATTACAACGATGATGATGCCACAAACTTGTATTTAGTTGCCCAAGCATATTATGTAAATGAAGATAACTTCAACATTTCTGGTTCTAGCAACACCTCTTTATATGATGGGGAAAAAGATGTTAACCCATTATTGCAAGGCACAAAAGCATGGGGTTGGCATAAAACTTACACCGGCTTTAAAACTTTACAGCGCTACATTCCAGCTGGCACAGGTGAGGGTACAAGTGGCACACAAGAATGGGATGCAATTCAACAAATTTATGATGCTTCCAATATTACACATGTGGGAACAATTGCAAATTTGAACTTAACAGGGCAGAGACTTTACATTGGAAAGGATGGTAGTGAGTATCGTTGGAGTACCTCGCATTTTGCTCAAGATTACTTATGTTTCACAATTTATGAAGATACCGAAGGAAATCCAAAACTTTACTCCCGTATTGGAGTTGGCACAGTGTATAAGGATGAAGAATCAAACTTCGCAACACCTAAAGATGAGGTATTAAATTGGTTCGAAAAATATGCAATGCAAAAAACTGGCGAAAATTATTATATCGATTTAAATAATCCAGAAAATAAAACACAGGGCTTAACATATTTGGTGTGGAAAACTGGTGAAAGTACTGGCGAAATTGAAAATTGGACAGATCCAGATCTTCATCAAGAAGAAGGAAGCCCGAAAGATTTTTGCAATATCACATGCTATACTACTATTGGAGGCCATCATGTTAACATGACATCCGATAGAACCAGCTCGAAATATTTAACTTACAAGGTAAATACTAGTTTCTATAATGATTTAGCCAACGAAGAAACTCAAGGCGGAATATATTTTGTGTTTGATATAATATACAGTAACTCATCCACAATATATGGTGATAATGCACTTTATAAGAGTTAAAACGATAATGACT
>CANQZB010000005.1 GCA_947628195.1 uncultured Clostridia bacterium
ATCAGCACGATATGCCACAAAACCGCTTAACTGAAGTGCTTAATAACACTGTGGAAGATTGCGTTAACAGCGTAGGTGTGGACCTTAACACCGCATCTGTTAGTTTGCTTTCTTATGTTTCCGGCATATCGGGTAGCCTTGCAGAAAATATTGTGGACTATCGCAGTCAAGTTAAACACATAAACAACCGCGATGAGCTTTTAAAAGTTAAAAAAATGGGCCCAAAAGCATACGAACAATGCGCCGGCTTCTTGCGCATAACTGACGGCGAAAATATTTTGGATAACACCGCCGTTCACCCAGAAAGTTATGAGGCAGTGGAAAAACTTTTAAAATTGTTCAATTTAACCGATGAACAAATTAAGGCGGGCGAACTTACAATGCTTCCAACCCTTATAGATAAGAAAGGTGAAAATGTGGTGGCGGAACAAATTGGTGTGGGCGTGCCAACTTTGCAAGATATTGTTAAAGAACTTTTAAAACCTGGACGTGATGTGCGTGAAGATATGCCACTGCCAGAATTGAGAAGCGATATTCTTTCTATGGAAGATTTAAAGCCAGATATGGTGCTAGATGGCACAGTGCGCAATGTTATTGACTTTGGCGCATTTGTGGATATTGGCGTTCACCAAGACGGGCTTGTGCACATCTCCCAAATTAGCGATAGTTATATCTCTCACCCAAGTGAAGTGCTTAAAGTTGGCCAAAAAGTAAAAGTTAAAATTTTATCTGTTGACCTAACAAAAAAGCGCATCTCCCTAACCATGAAGGGCATTGAATAATAAAATTTTTTAAAAAAAACTTAAAAATCAGAGCAAAAACTCTGTTTTTTTTGTTAAATTTGGCTAAAAATTAACAAATTTTTAAATTTTCTATTGACAAACAATAAAATATTGGATACAATAAAAATGGAGAGTTTATGAAACACCTATTTAATAACAACAACAATAATAATCTTTTAAACACATTTTAAATGGGTTATTTGTTGCATGGTGTAAATAAAAAGATGCCTTGTGGTAAAACCCAAGGCATCTTTTTATTAGGAGGAAATATGAAATTATTAAAAATTGGAGGAATAAGAACTATTAATGCCTGTGGCGGGGCAAAGAGTTTTTTATAAAATTAATATATATTAAAATTAAAAGGAAAAAATTAATTAATAAAAATAAAGGAGAAAAATTAAATAAAAAAAGGAGAAAATATGAAAAGAACATATATAAAGGACTTACAATTAGAACAAGAAACAACAATTGCGGGTTGGGTGGATACAATAAGAGACCAAAAAACCATGATGTTTATTATATTTAAAGATGTTTCTGGTTCGGTACAAATTACAATAGAAAAGGCACAGCAACAAGCACTGGTTAAAAAGTTGTCAGACGTAACAAAGCATAGCTTCTTAAGGTTTAAGGGCAAGGCTGTAAGAACATCGTTGATGAAAAAGGGTGAAATAGAATTTATCCCTTCTGATGTAGAAATTGAAAGCATAGCGGCAGATTTGCCAATTTCGTCATCCAGCGGTCAGGATGTCAGGTTGGATTATCGATGGATAGATATTAGGGATGAAAAGAAAATCTTAATTTTTAAGGCTTGGACAGTGTTTGAAAAATATTGTTGCGAGTGGCTTAGAGAACATGGTTTTATTGAAATACACACGCCTAAAATAACGGGCTTATCCAGTGAGGGTGGCAGCGAAGTTTTCCACCTTAAAGATTATTTTGGGCAAAAGGCATGTTTAACCCAAAGCCCACAATTATACAAACAAATGAGTGTAATTGGCGGGCTGGATAAAACTTTTGAAATAGGCGAATATTTTAGGGCAAACCCAAGCTTTACATCTCGCCACCATTGTGAATACACTGGCCTAGATATAGAAATGGCGCATATTGATGGCATAGAAGAAATTATGGATGTGGAAGAAGAACTTTTAAGGTACGTGTTAGAAAAACTAAAACTAGAATTAGGTGAAGAATTTTTAAAATTGTATGGCTTTGAAATGCCAACCCTGCCAAAAGAAAAATTTCCGCGCATACCTTTAAAAGAGGTGTATGAAATTTTAGAAAAAGAAATGGGATATAAAGTGCCACGCGTGTTAAAAGGGGACTTAGACCCAGAGGGTGAAAGGCTAATTTCACAATATGTAAAAGAAAAATATGGCTCAGAATTTTTGTTTGTTACCGATTTCCCTTTTAAAGCGAGGGCATTTTACACAAAAAAATATGAAGATAATCCAGAATTGGGCAAGTGTTACGACTTATTTTTTAGAGGTTTAGAAATAACATCTGGTGCTCAGCGCGAACATAGATACGAAGTTTTAAAGGGGCAAATTGCAGAAAATGGCATAAAACCCGAAACTATGGCTCAGTATTTGGAGTTTTTTAAATACGGAGCGTCAACTCATGGCGGATTTGGTTTGGGCATAGGCAGAGTTTTAACAAAAATATTTGGATTTTCAAATGTTAAAGAAGTGGACTTTTGCTTTAGAGGGCCAAATAGATTGTTCCCTTAAGATTGGGCTTGTGCATATCTCTCAAATTAGCGATGATTAAGGGCGTTGAATAGGCCGATTTAATAAAAATTGAAAACAATTTAACATAAAAGACATTCAAACAGGGACAAAAACCCTGTTTTTTGTTGATTTTTGTAAATATTTAATTAATTTTGTACAAAAATAGAAGAATTTTGTACAAAAGTCTTGACAAAGATTTTCAAAAGTGATATTTTTGTGTTATTAAAAGTTGTTAAGAGGGGATTGTATGTACAAAAATGAGGATGTTTATAGTAAGATTGTTCCAAAGAATTACTATTTTCAAAAAAAGCTTAATGAAATTGGCATAACAAAAAAATATAACGGCTATTATTTTTTGCTTGAAATTTTAGAAGATTTAGTTAACAATTCTAAAACAATTAAATCTTATTCGCGAGAAATTTATCCTGAAATAGCGCGTAAATATGGGAAAAATGAGTGTTCCATTGAACGTGATATTAGAAGCATAATTAATGTTATGTGGGATAAACGCCTTAAAGAAAAACTTGGCAGGTTTTGGAATGAAAGTTACCGCCCTAGCTGTTGTGAATTTTACAATATTATGAAAGATTATTTATTGGAAGATATCATTTAGCGGCTTTATCATAAAGAAGTTTTTTTGTGCATAAGTTTATTTATGAGCAAAATTTGGATAGTTATGCTAATATCAAGCCTTGTTATGATGGCAATTTTTTCGCCCGGCTCGGTGGTGGGCACAATGATGGAAGCGGGCAAAATGGGCGTAACTATGTGCATAGAATTTATTGGCATTTATGCTGTTTGGATGGGCGTAATGCAGGTGATGGACGATTGCAAATTAAGCCACAAACTTTCTAAAATTTTAAGCAGGCCCGTGCAATATATTTTTGGCAAAACGGATGCGGAAACAGAAAAAAACATTTGTTTAAATATTGCCTCTAACATTATTGGCATTGGAAGTGCTGCCACACCTTACGGCATTAAAGCGATGCAGGGGTTAGATAAAGGGGACAAGCGTGCCACTCGCGCTATGATTATGTTGGTGGTTATAAATAGTACAGGTATTCAACTTTTGCCCACAACCGTTATTGGCATGAGGGCTATGGCGGGAAGCGCAAGCCCAAGTTGTGTTTTGTGGCCAACAATTGTTTCCACATTTATTCCAACAATATTGGGCGTGTTACTTGTGTCGGCCATCTATAGAAGGCGGTCAAATGGCTGATTTATTTATACCCATTTTAATTGCATTTGTTATGCTATTTGCCCTTATTAAAGGGGTTGATGCTTACACGGCGTTTGTTAATGGGGCAAAAGGTGCTTTGCCTTTAATGGCGTCATTAATGCCGTTTATAATTGCCATGTTTGTGGCAGTGGAATTGTTTAGAAATAGTGGTTTAAGCGGATATTTGTGCAATTTTTTAGCACCCGTGTTTCGTTTTGTTGGCATTCCGCCAGAAATTTGTGAACTAACGCTTATTAGGCCGTTTAGTTCAAATGCTGCGTATGTGCTACTTCGGGATATTTTTGCGCGCTACGGCGTAGATAGTTACATAGGCAAATGTGCAAGCGTAATTATGGGCAGTAGTGATACAATCTTTTATGTAAGTAGCATATATTTTGCATCCACTCACGTTAAAAAGACTTTGCTTACAATTCCAATAGCACTTTTATGTAATGTGGCATGCACAATAATTGCCTGTTTTTGTTGCAGATTTATTTAATTATTTTCTTTGTGTGACCCAAAAGAAAAAAAGACAACTATATAAAAATTTGACAAACAACATTCTTTAATGATATAATATCATCATGAGAAAAGAAAATAAATTTGCAGTTTTCAACTACAAAAAATGTGATGCGGATTTAATTGAAATTTTATCCGCTTTTATTGAAGAAAAAGCACATATTGCTTTTGATTTTTTTGAAGTTGGCCCTAAAAACAAAGCAAATATTAAAATTGTTTCAACAAAAAAAGAGTATGATGAGTATTATATAAAAATGTATAATTTACAGCCAGATACAAAGTTGCCGGCTTGGATGATAGGCAATTTCAATTTTGAAAAAAATCAAATAACATATTTATCTTTACATGATTTTAAAAACACATCGCACAAATTAAAAGATGTTCCGTTTGAAGAGGCTGTTGATTATTATAAAAAGACCATTTTGCACGAGTTTGTGCATTATGTAAACGGGCTGTTTAGGACAAAATATAATTGTGGCTATCCAGAAAAATATTTGCGTGAGGGTATTGCGGTTTATTTAAGCGGTCAAAACGAAAATGTTACTCCAAGTTTTGATTTTACTATTGAAGAAGTTTTGGACCCAAACAAAAATAATTATGATGCCTATTATTTGCTTACAAAATTTCTTGTGGAAAATTATAATAAAGATTTTGTATTAAACATTTTTCAAAGTAGCAGACAATCGCGCGAATTATTACAAAACGAACTTTTTGATAAAGCAAAGAACTTTTATTTAACTAACACAATATTGTCTTAAATTTTAATATTCTTTAACAAACTATTGTTTTTTTGTTTTTATTTTGATATAATATTTCAATGAAGTGGATTAAATGGATTTTAATATTTGTTATTGTTGTTGTAGTGTTTAGCGTGTGCTATCAGTGCGGAATAATTAACTAAATATGCACTTTAATTTATCAACGTCTTAAAAGGCGGTTATTTTTATCTGTAAATAGGAGCAGTATGCAAATTGGAAACGTTTTATTAGATGCGTTAGTTGACACGGCAAAAATTTTGCCCGTTCTTTTTATTGCGTACTACTTAATTGAACTTATTGAATTTAAATTTGCGTTTAAACTGCAAAATAACAAATGGCTGAAAGGCAAGGCCAGCCCGCTTGTGGGTTCGGCAGTGGGCTGTATTCCGCAATGTGGCTTTTCGGTTATATCTACCGACCTTTACACAAAAAAAGCAATTTCTGTTGGTGCACTTGTTGCGGTGTATCTTGCCACCAGCGATGAAGCGCTTCCAATTATGTTCTCCAACCCCCAAAGCATTCCTTGGCTGTTTGCTTTAATCGGCGTTAAAGTGCTGATGGGCATTGTGGTGGGGTACATCTCCATGGGGTTGTATAATTTAATTTTTAAAAGCAAAAGCGGCGTTGAAAAAGATAAAGAAAATTTTGTAAATTCTCAAAAATCACCCTTAAAAAATGAAAATTTGGCTGAAAAACAGGCAAAAAATCAAAAAAATGATAAAATTTTAAGCAATGTTAGCCACGAACATTCACATGACGAAAATGCGGTGGAGGCCGAATTGCTTGACGGCGGATGTTGCCATCACCATGTAAAATCTAAATCGTTTGATTGGCTTCATCCACTTTTGCACTGCCTTAAAATTTCTGCGTTTATATTAATAATAAATATTTTGTTCGGCTTAATAACTCAAATTTGGATAGGTGAAGAAGCCCTAACAAACTTTATGTCAAAAAGCCTTTATGTCCAGCCGTTAGTTGCAATTTTAATTGGGTTAATACCAAATTGCGCCTCAAGTGTTGCAATAACAGAATTGTTTTTAATGGGAGGGCTATCGTTTGGCGCATTATGTGCCGGGCTTTGCGTAAATGCGGGACTGGGCTTAACCTTATTAATAAAACAAAACAAAAGCATGAAAGAAAATATTTTTATAATCTTAATGCTAATAGTTCCAAGTTTAATTTTAGGCTACGCACTAAACTTTATTTAAAATTCAATACTTGCTAAAGTAAAAAATAGGAGGAGTTTATGAAAAAGAAAATTGTTGATGATTCTATGGATGGAAAAATTAAAATAGAATTTCTTTCTAATAAAAAAACAATGAGAATAGAATTAGATAAAACAGGTTGTGAATTTTTAATAGAAACCTTAAAAGATTTGTTAACTGGCGATGGATACCCATTTATTGATTATGATCCAGGCACAGGATATGACTGTGGAATTTTAAGAAAAGATTCATTAGGTTTAATGATTGAAATCATTGAAAAGGATGAGAATAAAAAGTAAATAAGGAGATAAAAAAATAGATATTTTAAACAATGTTGGCAACGATTTTTCTTTACATCTAGATCCTTTGAAGCAAAACACATTTGGATCTTTAACAAAGGATTCCGCATCTGTTGTTATAACAAAATTTTAAGTTTAATTTTAGGCACGCCTTAAACTTTATTTAAATAAATAATTGTGCATTTACGCATAATTATTTTTTTTTAACTAAAACTAAATGTGGAGGAATTATGGAAAAAAACGAACAAAAATTGTTAAACAGGGTGTATCAGGATGCTACAATTGGCATGCTTGCTATTGATAAGGTGCTTAAAAAACTTAAAAATGAGGACCTTAAAAAGCAATTTAAAAAGCAGTTTGATATGTATGAAAAATTCAGCCAGAAATGTGATGTTTTGGCAGTGAATAGAGAGATTGACATTAAAGAAAACAGTTTTTTTAAAAAGGCCAAACAAACGGCAATGCTTTATATGTCGCTTTGGATGGATAGCACCCCGCGCCACATTGTTGAAATGATGATTTCCGGCACAGTTATGGGCATTATTGACACCATTAAAGTGGAAAAAGATTGTAAAGTGAAAAACGAGGAGTTAACCAACTTGGTTACCGAATTTAAGCAAATGCAGAATGATTTTTACGAAAAACTAAAAAAATTGTTAGCAAAGGTTTAAAATCTTAATTAAAGGAGAACATTATGGACGAACAAGTAAATGCTTATATAAAATATTTATCCAACTTAAAGGAAATATCTCGCCCTAAAATGCCAAAATTTGACATTGAAGCATATAGTGATAATGAATACAAAATGGCAATTAATAAAGTTTTAGAAGATTATGAGGGGGTTGATGATTTTTTAATTACATTGCATTACTTGAAAGGAGAATAATGGAAGTTGTTCGTGGCGATATATTTTATGCTGATTTAAGTCCGGTGGTGGGTAGCGAGCAGGGCGGTGTTCGCCCCGTTTTAGTGGTGCAAAACGATGTGGGGAATAAGTATAGCCCCACCGTTATAATTGCCGCAATAACCAGCCAGCTAACCAAAGCAAAATTGCCAACTCATATAGAATTAAACAAAGATAAATTCAATTTAATGAAGGATAGCGTTGTGCTGTTAGAGCAAATTAGAACCTTGGATAAACGCAGGCTTAAAGAAAAAATAAGTTCAATTGATGAAAACACTATGAAAAAGGTTGATATAGCCATAATGGTAAGTTTGGGCATCACTGCTTAAAAATTGATTTGGGCAGAGATGCCTTATTTTTTAAAAAAAGTCGAATTTTTTACAAAATACTTTACTTTTGTAATTTTCTATGTTATAATTTTGTCGAAAAAAGGAGGTTTAAATGGATATTAAAATCGATTATCTTAACGATTTAAGCATTTTTGCTTTGCGCGATTTTGCCAGAAAAGTTGGCGTAAAATCTCCCACCAGCAAAACAAAAGCACAGTTAATTAAAGAGATTTGCGAAATAAAATCTGGTGAACGAGAACCTGACCTTTCCTCTTCTCGCCATGGCAGACCCCCTAAAAACAACATAAGTTTTTTAGATGATTTAAACCTAAACCCACAGCCTTTTTCTAAAAACATTGTGTTTTGCCAACCAAAAGTTAACTTTGAATATTTTTCAGATAGCGACATTATAAACGGCTATGTTCAAATTGTGGATAGTAAATCTGCAGTTTTATGGAATTTTAAAAACAATGTTTTTAAGTGCTACTATATTCCAAGCGAAGTGTGCTTTATTACACCAATTAAAACGGGGGATTTTGTTATTTGCGAACTTCAAATGCAGGATAGGCAGTTGGTGGTTAAAAAAGTTTTAAACATCAACGGAATTCCTATTTTAAAATTTGAAAAATCTAGGTCAGATTTTAATAAAATTACTGCCATTTTGCCTGAAAAGCGATTGGAAATTGATGATTTAAATTTAGATGTTAAATATGGCGAAAATATTTATCTTTATGGCGCAAATAGCAATGTAAATTCAATTGCTGCAATCAACCTTTTAAACAAAACTGGCAGAACGGATAAAATCTATATTAACATTTCAATGTTAGATAAAAATTTAATTTATTTGCAAGAATTAAGAAATGCCGACTTGTTTGTTGCCAAATTGACCGACAAAACAGATTATATTAAGCAAATTTTAAACTTGGCAATAGAGCGAATTAAACGCCTTGTGGAAAAGAAGGACCATGTTGTTGTGGTTGTTGATGATTTAACAACATTAATTGAAAATCCAGAATTTGAGCAGTGCGCAAAAGATTTAGTTTCACTTTCTAGGGCAACAAAAAGGTCAGGGAGTGCCACAATCTTTTCAATTGTTGATGAAAATTCTAAATACAAAAAATTTGCAGATAAATGCTATAAGATATTAAACGAAAACACTTTTGAACAAGTTCTAAATTAAAAAATCTCCTTTGAAGGAGATTTTTTTTGCCAAATTTTTTATTGCAATAATTTGAAAAATATTTTAAATTATTTGACAATAAACAACAAAAATATTAAAATTTTTTTTGTTTAAGGAGTAAGTTATGAATTTTAATGATGTTTTTAACAAAATTAATGGCTTTTTTAAAACAAGCATAGGTAACATTGTTGTTTTCTTTGCGTTTTTAATCCTTGGCATTATTATAATTAAAATTATAATGTCTGTTTTAAGGAAAGTTTTAAGCAAAACTAAAATGGAAAAAATTGCTCAACAATTTTTATGCACCATAACAAAATTTGTTTTGTGGCTAGTGCTAATATTAATTTTATTGCATCGCGTTGGCGTAGATATAACTGGGCTGTTAACAGCATTTAGTGCAATTATCCTAGCAGTGGGCATGGCTTTACAAAACGCCATTGCCAATGTGGCAAACGGAATTATTATAATTTCTAGCCACATGTTCAAAAAGGGGGATTATGTTGTTATAAATGGTGTAGAGGGTAGCATTACAGATATTAACTTTATGTTCACCACGTTAATTTCGGTGGATAATAAACGAATTACACTCCCAAATTCAAGCATTTTAAACAGCAATGTAACCAATTTGGGCGCGTACCCAAAACGCAGGGTAGATTTTACTTTTTCAGTAGCCTATGAAAGCGATGTGGAACTTGTTAAAAAGATTGTAACCGATGTAATGAAAAGTGATGGAAGAGTTTATTTAGACCCGGCGCCTTTTTGCAGATTGAAAACTTTAAATGCAAGCAGTCTTGATTTCTTTTCTAATTGCTGGTGCGATAATGCCGATTATTGGGATGTTTACTATTATGTCGTAGAAAATGTGTATAACGAGTTTAAACGCAACAACATTTCTGTTCCATTTAATCAAATTGAAATGCGCGAGCGTAAAGATGAAGTTGTTATGCCAGTTGTTGGCACGGCTTTGCCTCAGCGTGTGGAAAAAGTCAGGGAAGAACACGAGCATTCTTTAAAAGATGTTTTCTTTAACTCAATTAACAAACCAAAACAAAGCAAAGCGGATGCAAAACCTAAAAAAGCAAAAGAAAAAACAAAACCAACAAAATCTAAAAAATAAATTGCCTTTTGGCAATTTTTTATTTGCTTACTTCAATTAACTTTTACATTTTTTGCAAAAAATGCATTTACAAAGTGCAAAATTTGTGATATTATATTAACAAAGTTAATAAGGAGTAAAAATGGATATAACATTAAACGAATTAAATTTTTTGCTTAACAATATGGAATTTAAACTTAATAACAGCGAAAAGGAGTTGTTGTTAAATTATTGCCAAAAGCGCGGTTTGGAAATTGATGAACTGCGTGAAGATATTTTAAAAACAAGCATGGAAAAACTTTTAACTGTTAGAGCACCTAGATTTTTGGCAAGTTCAACCTTAAGTTTTCATGAATTTTTGCTAATTTTAAAAAGGAATGGCTTTTCATTAACGCTTGACCATGCTGAAATTAGGGAAATGTATGAAATCTTTATGGCAATGCATAAAGAAAATGTGCACAATATGGATAGGGCCACCGTTGGCATGATTTTTAAAGGCGCCAAAAAGTATATGATTGCAAATTCAGATAGATTTGTTGATTTTTCTAAAGTTAAAGATTTAATCAAAACTCATCAATCTGAAACGGACTTAAAATTATACAAAGCATTTTATAAAATAGACCAAAAATTTAAGGAAACAAACTTTTCTGGCGAAAAATTGCCGGTGGACACTTTAATAAAGAACTGCTACAAAAAAGCACAACAAGTGTGTGCAGAACTCAATGTGGAAGAAGATAGCCTTATTGACGATGTTGTAAACATTATTTGGAGTTTGGCTTGCATTTACAATTCACTAGTTAATTATACGTCCGATTTAAGCCGTGCTTCCAGCACAAGATTATCAATTTATGCAGAAAAATTGTTACAAGAGCGCATATTGGCAAAAAGCACAATATTTTATAAGGGTTTGTTAAACAATTATCCAGATATAGAATTTGAAAAAACTCAAATGTATTATTTTGATGAGTTTTTAAATATGCTAATGAACGATTCTTTTGCCAACAAAGATGAATTGTTTAACGAACAAGATGTGTATGACTTAATTAATCACACTCCTTATTTAGTTTTTGTTGCAAATAAAGAGAAACTTGAAGGCGCGAGGGCAGCTTTAAATTTATATATGGAAGCGGTTTTAAAAGAATTTCCAAAAACCAAGCGCAAAACCACTAAGGATATTTTTAAAAAGGCCGGCTCAATTTTGGATAATTCTCCAATTGCAAACGAAAACGCAGTTAGATTGTTGTTGGGCGAAAATGTAGGCTCAATTTTAGAATCTAATTATGGAAAAGACCATTATTTAAGCCGTAAAAATTTGTTGAAGCAAGACTATATGAAAATGAGTTTTGAAAATCTTCATATTTCAGGGATGGATTTTAACAAACATTCATTTGTGCTAAACACAAGAAATTCAATTTTTACAACGCTAACAATAGATAATATGTACGATTGCATATCTAATGTTTTAACCCTAACGTGTGATGCCTTAGAGATTGACGAGGAATATTTAGCAACAAAAAAACTTGCACTAGATCGTCTTGGCTTTAATGTGGGCGAAATGTTTACTGGCGATAACATTTTCGATATATTTGACACTTCTTCTAAATTTATTTCTCACACAAATGAAACGCGCCAAGAACTTGAAAATTACAAACAAAACATAAAAATATTATCTGGCCTGATTTCCATGCCTAATATATTTAAAATTGTTCAACATAATTTTAAATTTTTAACTCAAAACAACACAGACGAATTTAGCAAAATAATTCTTGGAAGCAAAACGCAGGAAGAATTACAAGCAAATTTAACTAAATTAATTAACTCCAAAGTTAAAACTTCTGGCAAAAATGCCGGTGTAATATATGAAAGCGAAGGCAAACATACAAAACTTCAAAAAGCAAAAATCGAAATTGATAAGTTAAGCATAAACATTGAACTTTTGCAAAAATTGGGCTTGGAATGCCAATTTGATATTCCAAAAGAAATGGCTAAAAAATCCGCAGTTCAAAAACCTAAAAAGAACGCTAATAAAAATGACCTTGTGGACGGCTTAAATAAATTGGAAAATGACATTAACAACATCAATGATGACACCTTGCCACTAGAACTTGAAGATAAACTTCCAGAGGAAGAAAGCATAATAGAAACTGAAGTGAACTCACCTTATGATGATTGGGCAAAACTCCAATTTGAAATGAGCGCAATATCCGAATATTTTTCCAAAATAAAATCGCTGGATACATCAAAACAAGGCTGGTATAAAACTGGCAAAAAAGTTAATACACATTTAGAAGATTCTGCGTGGTTGGAAAATTATCCAGTGTATAAAGATACTATTATTTACGATTTGCTTGAACGCGGTACCGCACAATTTTTGTCCACCTTTACTTTGCCAGAAAACAAAACAACAATTAGGCAAGTAAACAAAAATTTGAACGAATTATTTGCAAAAATTTTGGCGGTTAAAAATGAAATAACAATAAATAAAAATGTTGTTGATGACACAATTGAATATTTAAATTCTATTATAGAAACAAAGCAGGCAGATAAACGCACTTTAATGGATGAAGTTCTGCTTAGCCGAACTACAGAACCAGGACCTATGGCAGAACCAAAATATATAGACATTTTATTGGGTCGCACAAAAGAAGTTGTAAAATCTGTTAAAAAGGCAAAAATTCCGGGGCTAATAAAATCTGCCATTGCACAAATGGAAGAATTAAAAACTGCCAAAGCCAACACGAAGAACGAGATGTCCGAATACAACGTACACATCGAAAGCAGGCATTCTGCCACGGCATCTATAGAAGAATATCAGCGCTTATGCAAGTTAATAGAGGCCCTTGAAACAATAAGAGATTCTTTTGAAAAATTTAAGCAGAATTTAAACAAGGTTGATGAGATAGAAGAAACTCGTTCGCCAGAAGATGAGGCTATGAAGCAAAGAATTCAAGAAATTGAACAAAAAATTGAATCACTAAATATCAGCCTTTCAAAGAGTGAACAGCAGGCCGAACGTTTAAAGAATGGCGAAAAAAGTGGCTCTAAAGATTTGCTTTCAAAAGTTTTAGGCCAAATTGAAACTAAAAAGAAAAAATTAAACCAACTATATAAAGAATTGCAATCTATTAACGAGCAATTACATTTATAAAGTTAATCAATTTAAAATTTGCAAGCTTAACTTGCAAATTTTTTATTTTGTTAATATAAAAATTTAGTTGAAATGATAAAATATTGTGATATAATAATAAACGGAGTGAATTTTAAATGAAAAAGATAACTCTTGGAATTGAAGGAATGACATGCGTAGCATGCTCGGGTGCAATAGAAAAGTATTTAAAAAAACAGCCCGGCATTATTTCTATAAATGTCAATTTGGTTATGGCAAATGCAGTAATTGAATATGACGAAAACATTTTAGGCATTAAACAGATAGAAACATTTATTAAGCAAAGTGGTTATAAAAGCACAGGCTTATTCAAATTAGAGGATGAAAATAAAAAATATAGAGCACAAAAAATATTCTTTATAATTTATGGTGTTTTAACTGTAATTTTGCTTTACATTTCTATGGGAATGATGGTTGGCTTGCCCTTGCCAGAATTTTTGGATATGCACAAGCACAGCATAACTTATGCAAGCGTTCTGCTAGGCTTAACTATTCTATTTTTAATTTATGGGTGGGATATATTCAAAAATGGAATAAAAACCTTATTCCACCTTGCACCAAATATGGACACACTTGTTACTCTTGGCGTGCTTTCCAGTTTGGGATATAGCATATTTGCTTATGTGATGATTATTAAAGGCAATCACGACTATGTAAACAGCCTTTATTTTGAAAGTTGCAGTGTTATAATTTATTTTATTAAACTTGGCAGATTTATAGATAATGTTAGCAAAAATAAAACAAAGCAAGCAATTAAAGAGTTAGTCCAACTTACCCCAAACACTGCATTTGTAAAACATGGCAATAAAGTAAAACAAGTTGCTATTGACGAAATTAAAAAAGGGGATATTGTAATTTGCCATTCTGGTGAAAAAATTGCAGTTGATGGCAAAGTTGTTAGCGGGCAAGCGCACATTGATGAAGCGCTTATAACTGGCGAAAGCAAACCTGTTACAAAGGCGGAAGGCGCAAATGTTTCTGCCGGCAGTGTTAATTTGGACGGATATATTGAATATTCTGCGGAAAGAATAGGCAAAGATAGTACAATTTCAGAGATTGTTAATTTGGTTGTTGAAGCCACAAACACAAAAATGCCAATAGCAAAAATTGCAGATAGAGTAAGTGGGATTTTTGTGCCAGTTGTAATTGCAATCGCTGTGTTCGCTTTTATATTATATTTATGTTTGGGCTTGGGCGTAAAAATGGCAGTTACAACATTTGTAACTGTGCTTGTGGTTGCCTGCCCGTGTTCGTTGGGTTTGGCAACTCCGCTAGCGATTGTAATTAGTGAAGGAATTTGTGCAAAAAACGGAATATTAGTAAAAAAGAGTGAAACGCTTGAACTTGCAAGCAAAGCAGATGTTGTTGTTTTTGATAAAACTGGAACACTTACATGTGGAAAATTAAAAATTTCTGGCTTTTATAATTTTTCCAATTTAAAAGAAAGTGAAATTTTAAAATTGGCTTGCAGTTTGGAGAGTAAATCGACCCACCCAATAGGCTCCGCTTTTAATGAAAAAGCAAAAGAAGATAATTTAAATCTATATAAAGTTACAAATTTTAAAAATTTGGCAGGGTTTGGCATTGTTGGCACAATAAATCAGCAAAATGTTGTTATGGGCAATGCAAAAATTTTAGCCAAATTTAAAATTAAGAATAATTATAAGGATAAAGAAAAGGAATTATCACAATTAGGCAACAGCATTGTTTATTTGGCAATAGATAACAAAATTGTTTCGCTATTCGGCGTTAACGATGTGTTAAAGGACAATGCAAAAGAAGTTGTTTCCGCCTTGCAGAATAAAAACATTGAAGTTATTATGCTTACGGGGGATAATGAAAATATTGCAAACATTTTTGCCACCCAACTTGGAATAAAGCGCGTTATTGCAAATGTTTTGCCAAATGGAAAAACAAAAATTATAAAAAGTTTAAAAAAAGAAGGCAAAATTGTTATAATGTGCGGGGATGGAATTAATGATAGCCCAGCGTTAGCGAGTGCAGATATTGGCATAAGCGTGCATAATGGCACGAATATTGCAATGAATTCGGCAGATGTAATTTTAATGAATGACAATTTAACAAAAATTTTAGATTTAACAACTATTAGCAAAAAAGCCGTTGTGAATATTAAACAAAACTTATTTTGGGCATTCTTTTATAACTGTTTAATGATTCCTATTGCGCTGGGTGCGTTAAGGTTTGTTGGCGTAACAATAAATCCAATGATAGCCGGGCTGGCAATGGTTTTAAGCAGTCTTACAGTGGTGTTGAATGCGTTAAGGTTAAAAATAGTAAAATTAAATAAAAAGGAGGATAAAAATGTTTAATAAAAATTATGAAAAGCGTATTGTTGTGGAAGGTATGCACTGCATGCATTGCGCAAAAAAGGTGGAAGAAAGCCTTAAAAAAATTAAAGGGGTAAAAAAGGTTCAGGTGGATGTGGAAACGGGCAGGGTTGTAATTTTATCTAAAACTGAAATTGACAATGCTTTAATAAATTCTGCCATTGAAGATTTAGGATATAAGGTAAAGTAGGAATATATGAAATTAGCAAAAGAATTAAAAGTTAGTGCCAGTATGGCAGGTGCGGATGAGTGCTTATCCGTAATTGGAACTTTTGAAATTGTTGAAAACGCCATAACAGAACTTATGGGGAAATTAAAAATTGACGGAATAACTGCAAAGAACAAATACAATGCTTTTTGGGTGTTTTCAAAAAGCAGAGTAAAATTTTTTAACAAAATTAAATGGAACGAAAATTTAAATGTAACATGCTTTATTTCGGTTAAAACGTTAGCCAAACTTCAGTTTGACGTTCAAGCAAAAAATGCAAACAATCAGCCAATTTTTTATGCACGTGTTGAAGGCTGTGTGCTAGATATTTCCACACAAAGAATAAGAAAGGTTACAACTGTTGGCGTGGACGATTGCATTGTGCCGGAACAATCAATTAAGGATGTGGAATTTTCCAAATTCGATTATGTTGATTTGCCAATTTTAGAGCAAGTTAAAATTAGGTCCACAAACATTGATATGTCCCACCATACCAATAATTTGGAATATTTAAGGTTTATTTTAAACACTTATTCTGTAAACGAATTAACAACAAAACCAATTAAAGAAATGGAAGTGATTTTTTCAAATCAATCGTTTGAAAATGATGTTTTAAATGTTCTAAAATTAAAAATGCAAAATAAAGATGCAATAGTTTTGCAAAAAGAAGATAAACCCGTTATTAAATGCGAAATTGTGTTTTAGTGCGTTCGCCCGTTTGATGTTTATAAAATTTTTAAAAATGTTTTAATTTTAACTTTTTTATAAAATTTTATGTTATAATATAAATATAAAAGGAGATTAAAATGAAAAAATTAGTTGCATTTTTTAGTGCCAGTGGCACAACAAAGCAGGTTGCAAATATTCTTGCAGAGGCGATAGGGGCAGATGTGTTTGAAATTGTTCCATCTAAGCCTTACACCAGTGCAGACTTAAATTGGATGGACAAACACAGCCGTTCAAGTGTGGAAATGGCGGACAAAACTGCTCGCCCTCAAATTAAAAACGAACTTAAAAATATGGCAGAATATGATGTTGTGTTTTTAGGTTTCCCAATTTGGTGGTACACCGCACCAAGAATTATAAACACCTTTTTGGAAAGTTATAATTTTAGTGGCAAAACTGTTGTGCTTTTTGCAACTTCTGGCGGAAGCGGGCTTGGCAACACAGCTAAAGATTTAAAACCTTCTTGCGACGAAACAACCAAAATAATTTCTGGCAAACTACTTAATGGTCGCCCTTCAAAAGAAGAATTGAAAACTTGGGTTGAGAGTTTAAAATTATAAACTATCAGTTTAAAAAATTAAAGGAGAGGAATGTGAAAAGCAGTGTGAAAAAAATATTGTTGGTAATTTTTACTATTTTTTCCATTTTACTTTTTATTTTTGGGCTATTTCATATACCTATTTTAAGTTCGTTAGGTGTACAATTCCCTGAAAGAAATTTCTTGTGGGGTTTGAGCATCATACCAACGGTAATTGTTAGTGCAATACCTTTAATCATTTGCGGTTATTTGTGGATAAAATCAAAAAACAACAAACACAAAAGTTAACAAGACAACAAAAAAATAAAAAAGGGGAGATTATGAAAAAAATAACACAAGATGCAGGAAGAAAACAACTTGGGGATTTTGCCCCAGATTTTGCACATTTCAATGATGATGTGCTTTTCGGTGAGAATTGGAATAATGGCGATGTTGACCTTAAAACAAGGTGCATTATAACCGTTGTTGGGCTTATGTCATCTGGCATAACGGATAGTTCACTTATCTACCACTTGCAAAATGCAAAAAATAATGGCGTAAGCAAAAAGGAAATTGCAGCCATTATCACCCATTGTGCTTTTTATGTCGGTTGGCCAAAAGCGTGGGCAGTGTTTAGGTTGGCAAAAGATGTTTGGGGCGAAAAAGTTGATGCCAAAACCGAAAAAGAAATTTATCAAAACACAATTTTCTTCCCAATAGGCAACCCTAATGATGCGTTTAAAGATTATTTTATTGGGCAAAGTTATCTTGCGCCAATTTGCAAAGAGCAAGGCATATTCAATGTAACCTTTGAACCTGGTTGTTGCAACAATTGGCATATTCATCATGCAAAAAGTGGCGGTGGGCAAATTCTTATTTGTGTTGGCGGCAGAGGATATTATCAAGAATATGGCAAAAAGGCCATTGAACTTAAACCCGGCGATTGTGTGAATATTCCAGCAAATGTCAAACATTGGCATGGTGCAGCAAAGAACAGTTGGTTCTCTCATCTTGCAATCGAAGTGCCGGGAGTTAAAACTTCAAACGAGTGGCTCGAGCCAGTTGATGACAAACAATACAACAAATTGAAATGAAAAAATAGAAGGAAAAATCATATCAAAGATCGTTTTTACATTCGCACAGCTTTATAAATAAATTTATATGCAGTGTTCATTTAAAGGAGAGAATTATGGAAGAACTAAAAATCACAAAAACTTGGGATAAAACATTCCCTAAAAGTGAAAAGGTTAGCCACAAAAAAGTACAATTTGTTAACAGGTTTGGCATAACTTTGGTGGCGGATATGTATAAGCCTAAAAATGCAAGCGGGCTTTTGCCTGCTATTGCAGTTTGTGGGCCATTTGGTGCGGTTAAAGAGCAAGCCTCTTTTATGCACAAACAATGGCAGAGCGTGGGTTTTTAACTATTGCTTTTGACCCGTCTTTCACGGGCGAAAGTGGCGGTCAGCCTAGATATGTTGCCAGCCCAGACATCAACACAGAGGATTTCCAAGCAGCTGTTGACTTTTTATCCGTTCAAAAAGGTGTTGATAAGGAAAGAATTGGAATAATTGGCATTTGCGGTTGGGGCGGAATGGCACTAAACACCGCTTCAATTGACACAAGAATTAAAGCAACCGTTGTTTCAACAATGTATGACATGAGCCGGGTTAACG
>CANQZB010000006.1 GCA_947628195.1 uncultured Clostridia bacterium
TCCGCCATTGCCTAATGATTTATGCTCTTTTTCATTAAATATAATATGATCTTGCAAAACAACACCTAAAAGCGCGCAAATGTTCATCATAATTTCAGTTGCTGTAATATCTTCCGCACTTGGTTCAACCTTGCCGTTAGGGTGGGTGTGAATAATTATGCAAGAGCCAATATCTTCATTTACTATTGTTTTAGAAAAGAATTGTTTGCTTATGGCAAGGTCGGTGCACGTTCCTGATATAATTTCGGTTTTTATAAGCCTGCCAGTTGAGTTTAAGCAAAGTATGTAAAAGTTTTCGGTGTAAGTAACTTGATAGTGCCTTCTAAAATATGCAACGCAATCGCCCACGCATTTTAGCATTACGCAATTATCTTTATCTTCTCGAACAAGGTCATATAACTGCCCCAAACTGGACAAGAACAAAGATGCCTCGTGTCCAATGCCTTTAATGCATTCAAGTTCGTGAGGTTTGGCGTTTAATATGTTTAAAATGTTATCGAATTTATCTAAAAGGGCGTGAGCAATGTCGTTAGTGTTTTTTCTTGGAATGGCATAGGTTAAAAGATATTCTAAAACCTCATGGTCGGCAAAAGATTGCAAGCCATATTTTCTTGCTTTTTCTTTAAGCCTTTTTCTGTGCCCAGCGTGAGAAATTTTATTGTTTTCCATTTTTTGCCTTTATTATTATATAGAATAGCACAAACCAAACAATTTTCAAAATGTTTTTAAAAAAATGTGGCGAATCCTAATATTTATTTTACTTTTTGTTTAATTTGGATTATTATATAAAAATATCAATAATTTAAAATTTTTAGCCATAATATTTAAAGGAGATAGTATGAAAAAAAGTTTTAAAATTTTATTATTAGTTTTAATAATTTTGCCTTGTATGTTTATGTTAACGGGTTGTTTTAATCAACCTGCTTATGTAACAAACATTGTTAAATCTGCGGAATATGAAAACTATTCAGTTTACACAATAACATATTCAGACGGCAAAACTTCCACCTTTACTGTAAAAAACGGCACAGACGGCGCAGACGGCAAGGGCGTTACAATAGAAGAAATTTATGAGGCATATTTAAAGCAAAACGAGGAAGAAGCGCTTGATTTTAACTCCTTTTTAGAAAAATATTTAAGTTTAACCGTTGAGGATACTAGCGGAAAGGAAGCTGTTAATAAGGCGTTGATGTCTGCCGTTAGCGTGTTCACTAGATACGGGAATTCCAACAATATTTATTGCGGGGCGGGCGTTATTTATAAAATGGAGGAAGATTTTAGTTACATTATTACAAACTATCATGTTGTGTATAACAGTGAAAATTTAACGCAAAAAGTGGCCGACAATATTTATATTTATCAATATGGGCATGACGAGCAATTTGCCGTTAGTGGCAATACAATTGTTTTGCAAGGCGATGCAGTTAAATGCACATATATTGGTGGCAGTGTTACTAACGATTTGGCAGTTTTAAAATGTAAAACTGGCGATTTAATTAAATATAATGCTGATGCGCGTGCGGTTGATTCCGCAGAAAGATATTCCGTGGCAGACAGCGCATTTGCAATAGGCAATCCGGAAGGTGATGGGTTAAGCGTAACAAAAGGCATTATTTCGGTGGATAGCGAATTGGTTGAGATGAACGCTGTGGATAACTCCACTGTTATAACTCTGCGCGTTATGCGAATAGACACAGCAGTTAACGGCGGAAATTCCGGTGGCGGGCTGTTTAATGAAAAGGGCGAACTTATTGGCATTGTAAATGCAAAGAAAATTTACACTTCCAACAATACGCCTATAGATAATATGGCTTATGCTCTGCCAATGGACATTGTTACAAAGTTGGCAGATAACATTTTGTTCTATCATAAATCCACACTGCCAATTAGTAGTTCGCCAGTTCAAGTTAAGAAATTGATTTTGGGCGTTAATTTAAAACAAGAAAATACGCACACAGTTTTAAACGGCGCAAACATTGAATTAGAAGAGGATGTTATTATTCAAAAAGTGGAAAATAATAGTTTTGCAAGTTCAATTGGTCTGCAAGTTAACGATGTAATTAAAAGTGTGGAAATAAACGGGCAAGTTTATAAAATATCAAGATTATTTCAACTTAAAGATTTAATGTATGTTGTGCGTAACACGGATGGCATTGTGTTTAATGTTGTTAGGGCAGGGCAAAATGTTAAAACTGAACTAACATATGTAACAAATTTAAATCTTTATGCCGTAGCGTAAAAAAATAGGGTTGCAGCCCTATTTTTTGCTATGGTGTTTAGATTTTAATATTGGGCCATAATCTTCGGCGTAAAGGTTGTTCCAAATTTCTTTATCTGTGCTGTAACTCAACTTTTTGTTGTAAGTTTTTTCATAACACTCTTTCCACAGCCTAAAATTTTCTAATTTCATATATTTTTCGTTTTCTTTTTTGCTTAAATCTGTTTTAGGGTAAATTGCTGGCAAAATGTGGATTGTGTAACTGCCAAAATTTAGCCTGTTTTGCTCATCTACAACTTGAGTATTAGGCTCTATTGTAATAAACATTGGAATAATTGGAACATTATTTTTCACTGCATAGTGAAAAGCACCCGGCTTTAATGGCCTAGGCTTTGTATATTCGCGCCACATAGCCTGTTCAGGATAAATCAAAATCTTTTTGCCCTTTTTTAAATAATAGGTTATGGCTTCATCAAATTTTCTTAACAAAGTTTTGTTTAAGGTTGACGAAATTGGAATGTAACCCGTGTGGCGTGCAATTTCGCCCATTGGGCCAGCCCAGTTGTTAAATTCGGCCGCGACAAACATGATGTCCATTCCCGCACTGGCGCGCACGGCAAAACTGTCCACTTTGCTGATGTGGTTGCAAGTGATAATGGCGGATTTAATGCCTTTTAAATTTTGTTTGCCTTCAATTTTTAAGTGTGTTAATTCTTTATTGATTTTTTTGCAATAAATTTTCATTGCAGATGTAAAAATTTTGTGCTTAATTGAATATTTTAAACCCTTTCTAATATAAGGAAAGTTTTCATCAACCGGCTCACAGCCTTCAAGCGAATTTTCGTTTTCGTCTGTGTGAAACTGCCCAGTTTTTTCCAATTCCTCGCGGATTGAATCATATTTTTCTTTCTCTTCCAAACTTTCTTTTAATAAATTTACATCTAATAATTTCAAATTATTCTCCTTTTGTTATGGCTAATTTTTGCCCTTTACATTTTTTAGATATTCTTCATAAATATCGTCATAAGCAAAGTTTTTTCTAACTTTGTGTACTTGTTCTATTTGCCACGGCTTTATGTTGATGGTGTGGAGGTATGGGAAGATTGTAAAGCGTTTGCTAAAATGCTGAATTACTGTGTCCTTTTTTAAATCCCCCTGCTCGTTAAATCTGCGTGGCAGATAAAGTTTAAACTTGCATAGCCTGTTTAGTGCTGTTTGGTCAGGAAAATTCATTTTTTTGTTAACACACATTTCGCGCACGCGCTTAAATAGTTGGGTTTCCCTAATCTTTTTTAAATTTAATAACAGCATTCCAGAATTAAAATAATTGTGCTTTATAAAAAATCTTCCATATCTATCTAACACCACACCCATTTCGTAATCAGATATGTCATTATCAAACAATTCTTTAATATCGCCGTTTGCCATTGTGTCGCAATCTAAATAAATAATTTTTTCAGGCAAAATATCTATATCGTCAGCAAACAAACGCAAAAATGCAAAAGGAGTGTAAATGTTTAATTTGTTTGATGATGATTTTATCCAATTATTAAATTCAACACCCAATGTTATTAGCGAAATTTGGCTTTGACTGTTTTCGGCTTTTATTGCATCGTTTAAAATTGCTATGTGCTTTTCGTTTATGGGTTTATATTCCTTGTCCAACTCGGTTACATCGGCAGTTAAAACATAAATGTTTAATGGCTCGTGAGTGCGTTTGGCTATGCTTAATATGGCAAGGTACAAACCGTCAAAAACTTTATAGTTACCGCCAAACATTAAATTAATCATTATGTTCTCCTTCGTTTTCTTTTTTTATATATTTTAAATATTCATAATTAGAATTTTTGCTTCGCTCCACCATAGTGTTGTAAACCTGGTTTCTCAATTCTGCGCGCTGTTCGGCTTTATCTAAATTTTCGTTAGGGTAAAATGGGCCGTCCACATAAATGGTAACCTTGGGCTTTTTGCCTTCCTTTTTAAGTTGATAAGTGGTGGTGAAACAATATACAGGCTTTTTGTATGTAACAGGGTATCTAAAACTTTTATCGCTAAACGGCCTAATTTTTGTGTAATATGGCCACAAATGCGCTTCCGGATATATTAAAATTGGCTGTTTTTCAATTATTTTGCCCATTGCATGCGTAAAATTTTTTACAGCTTCAATTGTATCTGGCAGTGGCAAAGCCCCCCACATCGGCGTTAAATGCCCTAAAAAGCGCATGCTTACATTGGCTGAATTGCACACAATATGAGGTTTTTTGCTTCCGCAAGTGTAAGTTGGGTGAAAGCCGTCCATAATTTGACTTGTGTGATTTGCGTAAATAAAATATCCGCCCTTTTCCTTTTTTAAAATTTTTTTATTTACAATTTTTATTCTTTTAATTTTAACATAAAACCAAACCACTATTTTTGCAATAATATAATACATAATAAAGCTAAAAATTTTGTAAAAGATGTTTGTGTGCAAATATTTATAATGCCCGTCAATTTTTTTGTTTTTTATATTAAAATTTTCTATTTCGTCTTCTAATTCGTTGGAATAATAAACTTTCTCCCCATATTTATGCTTCATAATATATAATTATATAAAAAAAGCGCGTTTCAGTCAACCAATTTCATAATTATTGAAATTTTAATCAAATTTTAAAAATTTGTTAAAAATGTTTGCATTATTTGTCATAAAAGTATTATAATTAAAATATCTTATAAAAGGAGAGGGAAAATGAACGGATTTGTTAAATGGATGGATGATGCTTCATTCTGGGTAAAATTCTTATTAGCTTTACCTGTTTTGGACATTGTTTGGGCTGTCTATCGTATTGTAAAAGGTTGCACCAGCAAAAATTGGTTGTTACTTGTTGCTGGCATTTTATGGATTATTCCATTTGGCTTCATTTCTTGGCTAATTGACCTTGCTTGCATCATCGCTTGTAAAGAACCTAAACTATTTGTTTAAAAAATCGGGCTTTGGCCCGTTTTTTTATTTCTATTAAAAAAACATCAATTTGATGTTTTTTTGTTTTCGTTGTCAACCTTCTTTTTAGGCTTGCGCTCTGGCTTTTCTAAAGGCTTCCAATCGGCTTCAATAACACGATTTTCATCATAATAGCTTACGTTTGGGCAAATTTCACGATGAATAATAACGCCTCTTCCGGCAGAAACAAAACCAATAATCTTATCCCCATACATTGGGTGGCAACAGTTTGCAAAACGCACCAATATATTATTCAGGCCTTTAATATTAATTTGTTTTTCTGCCGGGGCGGTTAGCTGAACATTTGTTTGCGGGCTGGCTTCTGTTTGCTGTAACCTGATTTGCTTTTGATAAATGCTTGCAAGTTTGTTGGCTATTGTTTTTGCGTTTAACGCATTAGAGCCAATATTTGCCAAAAACTCGTTTTCTGTCATATTATATTGGTTTATAACACCTTCCAAAATTTGCTTATCCATTAACTTTTGAGTGGAATAGCCCTTATCTTTAATTGCGTTTTCCAGCATGGTTCTGCCAAGGCGAACATTTTCCTCTTTCATATTCTTTTTAAAAAAGGTGTTAATGCCTGAACGCGCGGTGCTGGTTTTGCAGAATTTAAGCCAATCTCGCGATGGACCTTTGGAATTTGGATTTGTTAATATTTCAACCACATCGCCGTTATTAAGAGTGCTGTTTGTTGGCACAATTTTGCCGTTAACTTTTGCGCCAACGCACTTATTTCCAACCTCGCTGTGAATGCTGTAAGCAAAATCAATAGGGGTAGAGCCAGATGGCAAATAAATTACTTTGCCCAACGGCGTTTGAACAAAAATATCATTGCCGTAAATATCTTCGTTAAGCGAATTGGCAAGTTCGTCAACAGAAACATTTTCAGTGTCCATCATCAGCCTAAAATAACTTAAGCCCAAATCTAAACTATCCTGATTTTTGCGTTTTTCTTTGTATATCCAATGCGCCGCAACACCATATTCTGCATAGCGGTGCATTTCTTCTGTTCTTATTTGAATTTCAACCGGGAAACCCTCAAATTTCACCGTGGTGTGAAGCGATTGATACCCGTTTGGCTTTGGAATTGCGATGTAATCTTTAAACCTGTTTTCCAAGGGTTCAACCACACTGTGTAATTTGCCAAGCAAGGCGTAACATTCTGGAACAGTGCTTACAATTGCACGAACGGCTACAAGGTCATAAATATTATCTAGTTTGTGGTCCTTTAACTTTTTATAAATGCTGTAAATATGCTTTTTTCTGCCATAAACTTTGCCTTTAATACCTAAATCTGCCATGCAGGATTCCACTAATTTTTTTAACCTTTCCACAATCGGTTGGCGTTTATGAAAGCGACTATCCACCTCTTGTTGAATTTCGGCTTGGAGTTTTGGGTTATCTAGTTTAAAAGCAGTTTCTTCAAGTTCTGTTTTATACGCGCTTAACCCAAGCCTTGCAGAAAGGGGTGCGTAAAGTGAAAATATTGAGTGGGTTAAAAACTTAACCTCTTCATCTGTTTTGTTTTCCAAATTTCTAACATCTGCCACAACAAGCGCAATTTTAAGCATTATTGTTCTAATATCTTTAGTTATGGCAAAAAACATTTTTCTAATATTTTCCGCCTCTTCATCTTGACGGGAATAATTAATATTATCTAACTTTTCAAGCACGCTAATTAAATTGTAAATTTTTTTGGAATATTTTTCTTTTACATCATTTAAATTAAGCCTGCCCGACTTAACAGCAAAATAAATTAGGCCGGCGTCTTTATACTCCTCTTCCAGCCCCATATCATCTATAATAGAAACAAAATCGTTTGCCTTTTTCTTTTGTGCCTCGTTTAACTCATCAAGTTTTTCAGAAATTTCTTTATTCATATTTCTATTATATCATATAATTTAAAATTTTCAAATGTTCTAAACGCAATTTAACAATAATAAATTAATTTGAGGGTTTATGCATAATTATAAAACATCAGATGTGTTAAACAAGTTGAACAGTTCAACTAATGGACTAGCCCAAACCGAAGCGGAATTAAGGCTAAAAAAGTTTGGCGCTAACGAACTTAAAAAGGTAAAGAAACAATCGTTTATTAAATGCTTTTTTAAGCAGTTTTTAAACATAATGGTGGCAATTTTGTTGGTTTCGGCAGTGGTGTCGCTTGTTTTTGCCGTTATAAATAAAGAGCCGTCCGATTTGTTTGAGGGTTTTGTTATTTTGTTTATTGTTATTATGAACGCTTTTATTGGCGTGTTTCAGGAAAACAAGGCACAAGCGTGTTTAAACGATTTGCAAAAAACCAGCAAAACCAATGTTAAAGTTATTCGCTCTGGCGTTTCAACAATTATAGATAGCACTAACCTTGTTCCTGGAGACATTGTGGTTATGGAAGCGGGCAATATGGTTATGGCAGATGTAAGGCTAATTGAAGCCAATGAATTTTCAGTTGACGAAAGTAGTCTAACGGGCGAAAGTGTGCCTGTTGAAAAGAATGCCGACATAATTTTAAGTAAAAACACCGCCTTGGCAGAACGGAAAAATATGGCATATTCTGGCAGTATGGTGGTTAGCGGAAAGGCAATTGGGGTGGTTTCTGCAACGGGGCCGGATACTGAACTTGGCAAAATAGCCAACATATTATTCAATGCAGAAAAACAGACCACTCCTTTGCAAAAATCCATAGACAAAATAGGCAAAACAATAACCTGGGCCGTGCTAGGCGTGTGCGCGATTATTTTCATTATTGAAATTTGCGCACATCATGGGTTAAAGGATGCAATAATGACGTCTGTTGCACTTGCGGTGGCGGCAATCCCCGAAAGTTTGCCTGCGGTTATAACAATAATTTTGGCTTTGGGTGTGCAACAACTTGCCAAGCGAAAGTGCATAATTAAACATCTTCACGCGGTGGAAACGCTGGGAAGTTGTGAAATAATTTGTTCCGATAAAACAGGAACGCTTACAATGAACAAAATGCAGGTTACTTCGTGTTATGCCGATAATGAATACAACAAAACTTCGGGTGAAACCTTTTTTGATTTATTAAAATGTATGATTTATTGCAGTAATGCCAAAAAGGAAAACAACAAAATATCCGGTGCGCCAACAGAAACTGCCATTTTGGAATATGCGCAAAAATATATGGCACTAGAAAAAAAGAAGATTATTCACGAAATTACATTTAATTCCACAAGAAAGATGATGACCGTGCTTGTAAACGATAACGGAATAAAGAGTTACACAAAAGGTGCGCCCGAAAGGCTTATTGATAGATGCAAATACATAATGTTAAATGGCAAGATTGTGCCTTTTGGCGAAGAGCAGAAAAACCACATTAAAGCAATTAATGACGAAATGACGTCTAAAGCCCTGCGAGTTATTGCATTTTGCACCAATAGTTTTGATGCTTATAACCCTAATGTAGAACTGGAAAACGATATGATATTTTTAGGGTTGGCAGGCATGATAGACAACCCCCGCCCAGAAGTTAAGCAAAGCATAAAAAATTGCTTTAAAGCGGGTTTAAAACCGGTTATGATTACTGGCGACCACAAGCGAACAGCGTTTGCAATAGCAAGCGAGTTGGGCATTGCAAATAGCGAAAGTGAAGTTATTACGGGTGAGGAGTTAGATAAACTAACAGATAAGCAGTTATCTCAAGTTTGCCATAATTATACAGTTTACGCCCGCGTTAGCCCGGAACATAAAGTGCGCATTGTTAAAGCATATAAAAGTTTAAATAAAATAGTTGCCATGACGGGCGATGGGGTTAACGATGCCCCAAGTTTAAAAATTGCAGACATTGGCGTGGGCATGGGCAAAGCCGGAACAGATGTTGTAAAAAATGTGGCAGATATGGTGGTTACAGATGACAATTTTGCCTCTATAGTAATTGCTGTGGAGGAGGGCAGAAAAGTTTATAGCAACATTCAAAAAGCCTTGCAATTTTTAATTTCAACTAATTGCGTGGAAGTGTTTGGAATGCTTATTGCCTTGCTTTTCTTCCCTAAATTTACATTTTTATTGCCCGCCCAAATGTTGTTTATAAATTTGGTAACCGATAGTTTGCCGGCATTTGCGTTGGGCATGGAAAAAGTGGAAAAGGAAGTTATGCAATCGCCACCGCGCAATTCCAAAGCTGGGCTTTTTGGTGGCAAGGTTGGCACTGCAATAGTTTATCAGTCTATTTTGCAAACATTCATTGTTATGGTGGTGTTTGTTGTTGGGGCGGTTTGTTACACGCCAGAAACGGCAAGCACAATGGTGTTCTTTACTATAATTTTTATGCAACTTTTACACAGCATAAATTGCAAAACAAACAACAGCATATTTGAAAAGAATTTATTTGACAACAAAACATTCAATTTGTGTTTCTTGCTAACACTTGCAATTAATTTGTTTGTTGCCTGTGTGCCTTTTGTGTATCCTTTGTTTTCCTTACAGCAATTAAACTTTTCACAATGGCTGGTGGTTATTATCGCGTCAATAATAATTATTCCAACATGCGAATTGTTTAAAGCAATTTTGAATAAAGAAAAAAAGCACTTAAAAATAAAAAAAGTGCATAAAAAGGCCAAAATTTAATAAAAACACATTAAAAAATTGAATTTATTAAAAATTTTTGCCTTTAAAAAATTTCAATTAATTTTTAAATGTATAAAAAAGAGATTACTGCTAAAACTACACATAGGAGGAAATATGAGCGTTTACGGCAAAAAGATTTTATCTATAATTGTATATTACACCTTGGCAGTGCTTACGCTTGCAAGTGCCGGCTTCTTCATCTATGTTTTAGCAAATAGAGATGTTGCTTTGTGGGCTAAAGTAATTTACTTTATTTGGGTTGGCATTTTAATTGCTGAAGTTATTTTCGATATCATTTGCACCAGCACGCGTGAAGCAAAATTAATTTCTGGCCTAATTGTTTACATTTTAAGCATTTTGGCAGTTTTAATGGCTTGCCTTTTGTATTTTACAAATTCAGGAGCCACTGGGTTAGCCACCGAATTCTTCAATTTGTTCCTTTCAGTTTCGCTAATTTCGCTTATGACAACCGGCTATTTAATAGCGCAATGGTGTGTGGGCGAAGCATTAGATGAACACGCATCTGCAGGCGACAAAATTGAAAAGCGCACCAGCGCCAGATAAAAAATAGTGCAGTCTGCACTATTTTTTTATAAGGAAAAGCCACCGTCAACCGATATTATTTGCCCGGTTATAAAATCGGCTTTATCGCTGGATAAAAATTCCACAAGGTTAGCAACATCTTTACAACTGCCAATTCTGTTTAATGGGGTGGAAGCAATAATTTCATCAATTGCTTCTTTTTCTATGTTCGCATTCATTTTACTTTTAATTAAACCTGGGCAAACGGCGTTTACATTTATATTGCTTGGCCCCAATTCTTTTGCCAAACTTAAAGTAAGGCTGTTAATTGCGCCCTTGCTGGCTGAATATAAAGATTCCATACTTGCGCCAACCTTGCCCCACATTGATGAAATATTTATAATTTTGCCATATTTTTCACTTATCATATAAGGCACAACAAATTTTATGGTGTTTATTGTGCTTTTTACATTGTTGTTAAAAATGAAATCGTAATCTTCCATTTTTGTATCTTGAATCTGCTTAATAAGCGAAACTCCGGCAGAATTAACAAGCACATCTATGCGCTTAAATTTTTTTATAATTTCATCAATTAAATTTTTTGCATCCTCTTCTTTTGAAAGGTCGCATTTAAAAATTGCGGTTTCAGTAATTGCGCTTAATTCGGTGGATAAATCGTTTATTTTTTCAAAATTATGATTATAAACTAGCAGTAATCTATAGCCCAAACTGGCAAAATTTTTAGCAATTTCACTGCCAATATCCCCACTGGCACCCGTTATTAACACATTTTTCATATTGTTATTATATCAATTTTTTGGTTAAAATACAATGTTTTTTGCCAATTTTGCCAACTTGAATTTTAATAAAAAAGTGTTCGGGTTAATTGACATATATCTTTGAAAGATATATAATATGTATATGAAAAAAATATTTAGCTTTATAAAAGTATTTGTAATTGTGCTTTTAGTGCTTGCAACAATAGGGGGCACGGCATATTTCTTTTATTCAAACATACACTACGAGCCAAACGCTCAAAACGAAGTTAAAACTTACGCTTTTAGTGGGGGTAATCTAACTTTAAGGAACAAAATTTTAATTGTTAGCGGTAAGGCAAAGGAAAAGGGCAATTCCAACTTAGAGCAATTAATTTACACAAACGATAATTTAAATGATATTCTTTATGCTTTAAATTCTTATTTGGTTGGAAGCGATATGCTAGATAACAAACTATTAGCAGAATTAAATGCAGTTAAATCTGCCCAAAGCACAACAACTTATTATGTTAATCAGTATGAGGATAAATCTATGGGCGGAAGTTTTGATGAGGCGCGCGGTGCGGATATTGTGTTTAAAAATTATGCCAATTATTTATTAAAATTAACTAATTTATTGCAAGAAATTAATTTAGAATATAGCAGTGTTTTAAACATGGATGGCGACATTAAATTTAGCATGATTGAACTTTATTTAAACATTTGTAACGGAACTTTGCAAGAATCCAACATTAGTGATAGATTGCAATATGCCAACCTTGTGGATAGAGATAACCTTGATGCTATTGAAGGTGAAAAAGCCGAACCGCGATTTAAACTTAAAAATTCATTTTTAGATGTAACAAATCAATTCAATTCAGTTTGCAATGATTTTATAAAATATTATAAACTTTCCAACAAGCAAAATTTGGCTTCTAATTTTAGCGAAATTGTGGAAAGTGTTGGCAGTGAAATTTCATTAGATTACTCTAACGAACAAAATTGTGCAGTTTGTTTTAAAACTATTTATGGGATATAATTTATGAAAAATAAGATATTATGTTTTATATTATGTTTAGTTTTGGTTTTTGGCAGTTTGTGCCTTTGTGCCTGCAATGATAAGCAAGCATATAATTTATCTAACTTAAATAAAGATTACTTATCAATCGCAGAAGAATATGACCATGTTGTTTTTGCCAATAATAAATTGCAATTTACTTATTCTAACGCCTTAAACAAAGTGTTGGGGCAAGAGCCTTATGTTCACATTAAAGAATATAACACCTTGTTAGATAATATTTTGGATTTTTCAAACAACTACACAGCAATGTGCTCATCAAATTCAATCGGCGCAGATGGCGAGTTTAAAAATGAAATAAAATCTAAACTAGACGCCTTTAAAAATTCTTTTAGCGATGTAAATTCTCAAGTTAAAAATTTGGAATATTTGTTACAGTCTGTGCAAAACGATTCCGCTATTTATGATACAATTTTCTTAAACTCTATAACATTTTTATTAAATAGCTATGAGGAACTTTTGGATTCAGCTTATGAGTTTAACATAGCCCTTTCAAGATTATATTTTAACTTCGCCATAACCGATGCAAATCATAATTATTCACTGGAAGATGATTTCAGCAAGGCCGATGCAGAAGATGTGCTTTCACTTTTAAATGCGCGAATAACAAGCCAAAAAACTAATTTGACATATATTTATTTTGAAAACAACCTTAAACACAGCAATTTTGCCGAAGAAGAAATCTCAAAGGGTGCAAATTGTGGCGAAATGCCAGAATACAGTGCTTATGAAAGCGAAATTGCAAAAATAACGGCGGGGGATTTAAGCTCGCCAAGTGCGCTTGTTGGAGCGTTTGACGATGTAAAACTGCAAAACTTTAAGTCTGCAGCCATAAAACTATTTAACATTCAAGCGTGTTTAGATAATGATTATAATAAATATATTAATGCACACAATTCAGTTAATTATGCCGAAATGAAAAAGGATGAGCATGCCCTTTTAAACGCATCGGATTACGAAAAAATCTGCATACAAATTATTGATGATTATTATTATCTATTAAATCAAAACACCCTTGCTTTAAACGAACTTTTAGTGCTTATAGGAGAAGTTGTAAGTTAATGACAAACAAAGAATATATTGAATTAGCAAATTTATTGTATCCTGATGTTCAGGATACTGCTTTTTATTTAAAAAAGTATAAGCCAAGGCTGACTAAGGGTGAAGTAACGCGCATTGCGCCCAGCCTAACCGGATATTTGCACATTGGGCAGTTATATCAAGCAGTTGTTCATAGAATGCTTGCCAACACCACCAACGGCATTTTTTACATGAGGTTGGAAGATACAGATAGTAAGCGTGAAGTAGAAAATGCCGGGCAAATTGCTTATGACATGATTGCGCGTTTTGGGCTAACGCCTGATGAGGGTTATCGTGGAGATAAAAGTGAAATTGGGGATTACGGCCCCTATGTGCAATCTAAGCGAACAGAAATTTACAACGCTTTTGCAAAGGAGTTGGTAAAACGGGGCAGAGCCTTCCCTTGTTTTTGTGCGGGTAGCGAAAATAAAGAAGAGATTTTAAAGCGCCGTGAAGAGGAGTTAGAAGAGTCTAACGACATTGAAGTTAAGGACCCTTGCAGAGATTTAACGCTAGACGAAATTAAGGCTAACTTAAAAGCGGGCAAAAAGTTTGCGCTAAGGTTAAGGAGCGAAGGCGATGTAAGCAAAACGCATGAATTTGTTGATGGCATTAAAGGCAAAAAAGATTTACGCGAAAATGCAAAAGATGATGTGCTAATAAAATCTAACGGAATTCCAGTTTACGCTTTTGCCCACATTGTGGATGACACCCTTATGGGCACAACCACTATTATTAGGGGGCAGGAGTGGTTTCAATCACTGCCAGTGCATATAGAGTTAAGCCGTGCATTTGGGTTCAAGCCCTTTAAATATGCGCACACGCCAAACATCTGCGTAATTGATGAAGAAACGGGGAACAAGCGCAAAATTAGCAAGCGTAAGGACCCATTTGCTGACGTTCGTTTCTTTTTAAAACAAGGCTACCCAACCACCGCAATTATTGAATATATTTTAAATTTATTGAATAGTGATTTTGAAGTTTGGCGTAAAAATAACCCAACCTTGCCTTACACAGAATTTCCTTTTGCGCTATCTAAAATTGGCGTAACTAACCCGATGTTTGATTTTGCTAAACTTAACGATATTTCTAAAACAATAATTTCAACTTACACAGCCGAGCAAGTGTATAATGAGGCACTTTCTTGGGCGCGCGAGTGGAATGAAAAAGATTATAAATTAATAAAAGAAAATAAAGACGTTTTACTTAAAATTTTTGCCATTGACCGTGGCGGAGCAAGGCCAAGGAAGGACATTACAAAATTTGATGAAATTACAACTCTATATAACTATGTTCTGCCGGGCTTTGAGCCAACATTCAATTTAACTTTTGGCGAAGTGGATAAGCAAAATTTAAAAGAATTTTTGTTGGACTATGCTAACAATTACACCCTTTTTGCGGATAACAGTTTGTGGTTTGAAAATGTTAAAGAAATTGCTTTTAAACACAATTTTGCAGATAACAAAACTTACAAGCAAAACCCAACAGCTTATGCCGGAAATATAAGCGATGCAACCAAATTTATTCGCCTTGCAATAACGGGTGCAGAAAATAGCCCGGAACTTTATTCAATTATGAAAATTTTAGGCACAGACGAATGCAAACTTCGCATAAACAATTTAATTAAAAAAATTAAATAAACTATTAAAAAACACCAGTTTGGGTGCTTTTTTAATAAAATTTAATTGAAATGGCGCAAAACATAGTGCCGTGCTTTTAACTTATTAATTTTTATTGTTCTGTTTTTCAATGGCGTGGCGGAGTTCGTTTTTAAGTTCGTTTATTTTTCTATTTAAATGTTCGTTGTAAATAACATAATCTCCAGCAAAAACTTTTTCAAAGTTAAATCTAACAGTGTTGATATATGCGTTTGTTTCCAACAAAATGTTAACTTCGCCACTATGATCTAACATTTGTGCAAAATCCGTTAGCGTAATGTAAAATTTTTGTTGTAATGCACAAAGTTGTTCCAGCCTTTTGTTTTTTAATGAAAAAATCTTTTCAATGTGTTCTAGGCGTGAGGTCTGTTCGGTGCCGTTGCTAAACTTTATAGCTAAACAATTTGCCCTTTTTTGAGCTTCTTCCTCTGCATATTCTTCGCGTTTTTCATTAATATCCACCATCAGCACGCTTTTTAATATTTGAATTAAATATTCAGGGTCAAAATCTGCCCTACTTTTTGGGTTAAGCAAAGAATGGTTGGTTGTTGCCATGGTTGCATACATCGAGGCCATAAGAACTGAGTTGGGGGAGATTAAAACACTTTCTTTTGAAATCATAAAAACTCCTTATATAAATATATATGCAAAATTTAAAATTGGCAATAGTATTATTATATAAACATTAATCTTTGTGCGTAAAAACGTTAATAATTTTTGCAAATTTAAGTGTAATGCTATCCGCATGGCTTATTGCAAATGCTTTGCAAGAGGCTTTGCCAAAAATTGTTAGCCCGGCAATAATGGCGGACACAATAGAGGCAATTAAAACTGGCATAAATCCGCTTGATGTTAATGCAATTTTTGTTACAATGCTTGCCCCACCAGCACCAGCCAAAATTCCGCACACATCGCCAATAACATCGGCGCAAATTGAACTAACCTTATCCGCATTTTTGTTTAGGGCAATGGCCTGTTTGCTGCCTTTAACTTTGCGGGATGCCATTGCGGTGAAATGATCCAAATTGCTGGATGCAACCGCCAAGCCAAGCATATCAAAAAACACGCTAATTGCAATAAACAATAAAATTACAATTATAGCAACTGCAATGTGGGCATTGGATAGAACAAATTCGCTAAGCAGACTAAAAATTAGCGATAAAAATATAGCCAGTAACAATATCTTTACTGGCCACACCCATGCTTTAGATTTGTGTTTTTGTTTGTTTTTCATGTTTTTTAAGCGCACTAGTATTATGCACAATGCAATTTTAAGTGCCGATTATATATTTAAAAGCGCAATTCATATTAAATGAGTTGCACGCAATTTGCAACAAGAAGGCAACACTCTGGGTAAACCTTGCGGCATAAGGTTCGGTTGGATTTCCCAATTTTGCCCTTAATCGTTACCAATTAAGCGGTTTCCCTTTAAGCAAAACTTGCACCGAATCGCCACTGAGACCACACTATAATCCCCAAAATGCCTCTTGCGAACAGCCTAGAAGATTTCCTTAACAACATCAACTATACTTATCTTTATTTTGCGGTTAAAATTTCAAAGACATAAACAAACTTGCCGTGTACTTAAACAAATTCATCCGTTTCACCTTATCCCAACTTAACCACTCAAAGCAGGCTACACTGCACACAACTTTCGCCGTATGCAGGTTCCAATCCTTAGCGATAAATAATAACCGTTCAATAGAACTTGGTCGTTCTTTACCCACTAAAGTCTCCACGATAATTGGGCTTTAGTATGTATGCCATTACATAAGGCCCAAAAATCTTAACTCCCAGCACCAGCCCCGGTTTGGGCAACCAAGGCCAGCACCACGAACTTCATAGTTATGCCAGCGATGCTTATTTCGGCATCCTCGTAAAGCCTAGTTGACTAGGATACTG
>CANQZB010000007.1 GCA_947628195.1 uncultured Clostridia bacterium
CAATATTAACAAATATTGGGTTAAAGAGTCCGCCTTGGCAGATGCGGAAAAACTAAAAACCCTAACTGCAAACACCTTGCAAATGATATTTGTTGCAAACACCCTTTTGCACCCAGTTGCACCAAGCGGAACAGAGCATGTGGCAGAATATATTGGGCTAGATGACCGTTGTTTTAGTTGGGATTATATTTTTAACAAATTTTATTCCTTATTAAAACCCGAGCGCGCAGGCAAGCTAACCACTTTAAAGGAAAAGGAAGATTTCTTCCGCCGTAGCGACTACCAGCTTAACGAAATGTTAAAACAAAAGCAAAATTAGGCTTTAAATTTTGGCATGGGTTAAATTTTGTTTTATTTATGTTTAAATTATGATATAATCTAACTAATGGAATTAAGGTTTAGGCGAATTTTACAAAATATTTTAACCGGCATATTGGTGCTTTTAACTTTGGCACTTGCCTTTTTTTCGCTTATAACCATAAGTTTTAATTTTACGCACATAAAAACCAACGTTTATGAATTTTCCATGTATCCAACCCTAAATTATGGCGTGGCATCTTCCGCCGATAAAGGGGACACAGTTTACATTAATAAATATCACAACATAAGCAGGGGGGACATTGTCGTCGCGCAAACAAGTTGGCACAGCAAGCCCGTTATAAAGCGTTTAGTGGCGTTGCCTGGGGATAGTTTGCGCATTGAGCCGGCCGAAGGGGGTTACAATTTAATTGTTAATGAAAAGGTGCTGTATTTTAAGCCACAGTTTACCGATTATCCCGATGATTACGGCCCTGGCACGGTGCATGGGGATAACTCTGCAAAATATCAGGAATATTTAAATTTTATTGCCAGTGAAGAGAACGCCGAAAATGTTAAAGGGAACAATATTGTTCTGCACGAAGATGAATATTTTTTAATGGGGGATAACTGGTCCGCCAGCAAGGATTCCTTAACTAAAAACCTTATTGCTACAGACGGCAAGCAATTCAATTTTGCAGTTAACAGGCAAAGCATTATGGGCAAAGTTGATGTAATTGTTCATGTTAACGAAAACAAACTTAATGCCATAATTTTGGCACTTTTAAAAGGAGTGTTTGGGGTTTAGTTCCAAACATTTTTGTTTTTTTACATAAAAACTTTTGTTTTGCAAAAAATAGGTTAAGGAGTTTTTATGAAAAGAAAATTAATTTTAGTTTTTTCAATATTTTCTATATTTATGCTTATGTTTAGTTTGCTTCCAAGGCCAATAAACGCTTTGGCAGTGAGCGAAATTAACTACAAAAGCAGTATTTTAATAGAGAGGCAATCTGGCAAAGTTTTGAGTGAAAACAACGCGCACGAACATCTGCCCATTGCCAGCGTTACCAAGCTTATGACAATTTTGCTTACGCTTGAAAAAATTTCTGCGGGCGAAATTAGTTTAACTGACAAAGTTACAGTTTCTGCCAACGCAAGCGGAATGGGCGGAAGCCAAATTTTCCTTGATGCGAATTGCGATTACGTGCTTGGCGATTTGTTAAAATCTGTAATTGTTGCCAGCGCAAACGATAGTAGTGTGGCTCTTGCAGAACACATTGCCGGCAGTGAAAACAATTTTGTGCGCCTTATGAACGAGCGCGCCAGCGAACTGAATTTGGCCGACACCAACTATGCAAACTGCACCGGGCTACCAACACCTGACGGATATTCTTCCGCTTACGACCAAGCAATTATTTTAAACAAGGTGCTGGACTATGATGTTTATCACAACTATTCGTCAATTTGGCTGGAAGATTTTATTCACCCTAGTGGCAGAACAACCCAAATGACAAACACAAACAAACTTTCCCGTTTTTATGAAGGGTGCATCGGTGGCAAAACGGGCAGCACCAATCAGGCAAAATATTGTTTGGCAGTGGGCGCAAAGCGCAATAATATGGAGTTAATTTCTGTTGTGCTTGGGGCGGATAACAGCCAAAACCGTTTTAAACTTGCCAGCGATTTGTTAAATTATGGGTTTGAAAATTTTACCGCAAAAACCTTATTTAGCGATGCGGATTTGCAAAACAAAACAATAAAAATTAAGGGTATGGATAGGCAAACTCATTTAAAAGCCGAACGCGAATTTACGTTTGTAACAAAGTTGGGGGAAGATGTTAATTTTACGCTAAATTATAATCTGCCAAGCATGTTAAATTCAGTTAAAGCCGATGATGTTGTTGGCAATGTGGAAATTATTGTTGACGGCGTTGTTGTGGATACAATCAATTTGCTTTCAACCGAAACGCACAACGAAGCATCCGTTTGGGATTATATTAAAGAAATTGTTAAATAAAAAAGGGCTAACTGCCCTTTTTATTTGTTATATTCTTTTTTGGTTTTAACCTTATTTACTATCGCTTTAACAAACCCCGCCAAAGCAATTACAACGGCAATAAGTTCAGTTATTGCGCCCACCTTAGCCCCGGCAAAGAACATATATGCCGAACTACAAATTGCGTTAAACAAGGTTGAAAATTTAATAAACATCAAATTAGAAATAATTAAACTTAACACATAAGTTACGCTTCCCAGTGGAGGGAAGATTGAAAACCATCCGCCCCAGTTATTAACCGTGCCAACAATGCCAACGGCCAACAAAATAACGCCAAATATATTTTTAGTTTTTTGTGTGCCATTAAATTTTTCTATTATGTAAAAAATAACAACGCGCAAAGTGTCCATAACCGACATTATTCCGCCCGAAATTGCGCCCATTAAAAAACAATAGGTGGCATAGGTTCCCGAACCTGCAATTTGAATTACAAACAGCAGTTTTTTGTTTTTGGCAAACGCACTTGCACCATAAAGCACGGAAGATATTACAATAATTACCTGCGCAAAAATGTACATAATCAATATTTTACATAAAAATTTTTATTTTCCAAACAAATTTTTAAGTTTTAACTCAAATTGCGCCTTTATGGGCTTTTTTACCGCAATTTTAATGTTTTTTAATTTAATTTCTATTTTCCTCTTGCTTTTTAATTTTTTTTATGCTATTATATATTCGCTTTATATATAACTTTTGTTTTTTATTAACAAATTTAAAGCAAGCACATTTAATAAGTCGAATAAAAAAATGTGTTCCTTACCTGTTTTCAGGTCAATAGTCCATAAGGAGGTTTAAATGAAATACGAATTGATGTACATCATCCCAAGCGCTTCCAGCGATGAGGAAAAGGAAAGCCTTATTGCCCAAGTTAATGGCATGATTGAAAAAGATGGTGGCACAATTGAATCTGTTGAGCGTGTTGGTAACAAAAAACTTGCTTACGCCATTAACAAAAAACGTGAAGGTTTTTATGTTTTAGTTAACTTTTCTGCAGATGCAAAACTGCCAAACAAGTTGGGCAAATTGCTTGCCATAACAAACAACATTATGCGTTACATTATTATTGCAAAATAATTTAAGTTAAGTAGGAGAAGTAATTTATGAACAAAGTTTATTTAATTGGTAATTTAACTAGAGACCCTGAATTAAGCACCACAAACAGCGGTGTTAGCGTGTGCAGATTTTCGGTTGCTGTTAGCAGAAGATTTGCCAATGCGGATGGCACTAGGGAAACCGATTTCTTTAATGTAACCGCTTGGAGAAACACTGCCGACATCTGTTCAAGGTTTTTAAAAAAGGGCAGTAAAGTTGCAGTAAATGGCTCTATTCAAACACGTAATTTTGAACGTCAAGATGGAACAAAGGGCTTTGCTGTTGACATTATTGCTGACGAAGTAGAATTTTTAACAAGAAGTGAATCTAATGGCGAAAGTGGCGAAGGCAATTCCGCCGGCGGTATGAGCACTTCTGGCAATGGCATGGGTTCTGCCCCTGTTGCAGATTTGCAACCGGTTGATGACAACCTGCCATTTTAATTAAATCAGTGCTTTGGCACTTAAAAGGAGAAGATAATGGACGAAGTTAAAGAAACTAAAACTGAAGTTAGAACAGAAGAAGTTGTTAAACCTGTTGAAAAACGCAAGTTTGTTAAACATAAACAACAAAGCAAGAAAAAGGTTTGCATTTTCTGTTTAGATAAAAATGCAGTTATTGATTATAAAGATGCCAACAGGCTTAAAAAGTTTATTGCAGAAGGCGGAAAGATTTTACCATCCCGCCAAACAGGAACTTGTGCACGTCATCAACGTGAACTAACCACAGCAATTAAACGCGCTAGAAATATGGCATTGTTACCATTTATGGGTGAATAGGCGAGCAAATCGCCTTTTTTTATCGTTTTGCTAGGCGCAAAACTTCTTTTATAGGCGTTTGCTCGCCTTATATGAGGGACAACCACTTGCGTGTTTTTCCCTCATTACTCCTTTTCCAATTAGGAGTTTATATTTACAAATCGCCTTTTTTTATCGTTTTGCTAGGCGCAAAACTTCTTTTATAGGCGTTTGAAATTTATATAAAAATTTAAAATTTATATAAAAAGTCAACAAAATTTTTAAAAAACTGCAAAAAATTGTAAATTTGTCGAATTTTGTTTGCTTTATAATTCTAAATCTAATAATATAATAATATCATTTAATAAAGGGAGGAAGTTTAAATGAAAAAGAAAGGCTTTGGTTTAGTTGCTGTTTGCATTTCTGTTGTTGCTGCTGTTTTAAGCTTTGTTGCTCTTGCTTTTAACTGGTATGCACTTGTTATTTCTTCGGAAAGTCTACCAGCTACTAGAGCAGATTGGGCACATTCACTTGAAAGTTCAGCAAGCCAATTTGGCGCGTGGAGAGCTTCTCGTGTTTTCATGATTATCACATTAGTGGTAGTAGCAATTGTTGCAGTTTTGTTAATTGTGGAATTATTCTATGAAAACAAACTTTTGGCTCAAATTGCTAAATGGGCATCTCTTGCATTGATTGTTCTTGTAGCAATTTTCTTGATCCTTTTCGTTGTTGGCTGCGTAAACCTATCTGGATCTAGCATGCTTGTTATGCCACATGCCGGCCCAATTGCCTTAACAGCTTTTGCTGTTTTAACGGGCGTTTTCGGTATGCTTGCTAACAAAAAGAAAAAAGCTTAAGTTTAAACGCTAAAACGGGTTTTAATTAACCCGTTTTTTTATGCATTATTGCTAAATTTTTTATTAATTTTAGGTGGGTGTTTACAACTTGTTAAAAGAGGTTGACAGAATATTTATTTTATGTTAAAATTTTAATAGGAGTAAGAAATGAAAGCTGTTATTTTAGGCGCGGGTTACGCCACAAGGCTGAGAAGTGTTACAAACAATGGGGAGATTGCAAAACCTTTGCTGGAAATTAGTGCAGAGGGCAAAACTCAACCTATTTTATATTTTTTGTTAGATAAACTTTTTAAAACCGATTATTTTGACGAAGTTATAATTATTACAAACAATAAATATTACAGTCAATTTTATTCTGCCGTGCAAGAATATGCAAACGCAGGAAAATCGAATTGTGAAATTAATGTGCTTAACGATGGCACAAATTCAAGTGAGGAAGCCAAGGGCGCGAACGGCGATTTGTTTATTGTTAACAACTACATTCCTAAAGATTACAACGATGACGTGCTGGTTGTTGCGGGCGATAATTATTTCGATTTTGACATTGCAGATTTAGTTGAATTTTACTACGATATTTGCACCGAGAACAACTGCGATTGCAATGTTGTGGTTTCAAAAAAGTACCCAGAAAGTGAAAAAGAAAACATTGCAGACAAATTTGGCATTTTGGATTTGGACAAAACCTCCCGAGTTTACGCGCTTGATGAAAAACCGGGTGTTGAAAAAATAAAATCTACAAATGTTTGCCTGGCAACTTATGTGTTTAATAGGGCGGATTTCGATTTAATTTCACTTTATTTGGAAAGCGTTGCCGAAACGCAAAAACAGAAAGATAGTTTGGGCTATTTTATAAATTTCATTATAAAAAACACGCTAACTTACACTTATCAGTTTAGGGGTAAGTTTATTGACATCGGCTCACCGGAAGATTATTATTCTCTCATTACCAAGTCAACCACAACAGACTAAAAAAACCAACCGCAACGGTTGATTTTTTCATTCAGTTTTTGAACTGAATTTTATTGTAAATTTCTTTCAATTTTGGTGTTTTTAAGGTTGAGGGGTTGTTTTTCATATGTTTTGAAATGTAAGCTATTGAATCTTTTTCAGTGTAAGGAAAAGGAACAGCAAGGTTTTTTGCCGTCACAAAATTGCTCAATCATTCAACTTGGTCATGAACATCATTCAATGTCCACTCTCTTAAAATTAACCTTTCGGTCTCTATTGTTTTTGATCCAATATGATTTATTTATGTTTTCCATTTCTATTTTTTGATAAACATTTTAAGTTCTTAAGCTTTTATTTGTTGTTTGTTTTATGCTCCCAGCGGTTTATATCTCTTTTGTTAATTTTTTCAAACTTTTTTGTGATTGCGTCTTCTAATGAAATTTTGTTAGAATTTGCAAGGCACACTATAGAAAACAAAAGGTCGCCCAATTCTTCTTCTAAATGGCGTTCTTCTTCATCGCCCTTTTTCTTTTTATCGCCATAAAGGTTGTTCATAACCCTTGCAACTTCGCCAACTTCTTCTGTAAGGCAAGCCATCATTGAAAGTGGCTCAAAATAAGGTTTTTCAAATTGATTAGCCCAATCATCTACAGCTTTCTGTAAATCTTTGATTTCCATAGAGTTTACTCCTATATTTTTATGATGGAGCGGGTGATGGGAGTCGAACCCACCTCACAGGCTTGGGAAGCCCGCGTACTACCGATGTACTACACCCGCACGTCGTCGCAACACTCACTTTTGCTAGTTTGTTCCGCTATGCTGTACAAACATAAGCTTAAGTTCGGTTGCTCCTCTTCCCCACAAAATAAGCAAGTTATTTCGCGGGGACCCCAAAAGTGGCGGGCACTCCTCTTACTTTTAAAGAGCACTTCGTTAACTCTTTAAAAGTTTTTATATAAGGTTGAGATTGAAGCGCTAACGCTCGCAATGACATTTAACATGGTAGAGATTGCCCCACGCTTCGCTCGCAATGGCATTTGGCAAAGAGTGTTAGTTTTAAAGCAAAATACATTTTAGCATAAAATTTATAATTCTGCAAGCGATTTAAAGTACATTTAAATATTTATATAGTATAAAAACATTTGACAATATTACGCTGAAAGTTTAAAATTAATATAAGAAATTTTGCAAATAAAAGGAAAAATTTATGGACTTTGAAAAACTTAAAACAATGGCTAAAAACATGAAAATTAATGAAATAAAAATGGTGTGCAAATCGAAGGCATCACACATTGGCGCAATTCTTTCGGTTAGCGACATTTTAGCGGTGCTTTATGGCGATGTTATGAATGTAAACAAATCTAACTTTAATTCGCCCGAGAGAGATATTTTTATTTTAAGCAAGGGGCATGCCGGTGTAGCGCAATATTGTGCTTTGGCAGAAATGGGAATTTTAGATAAATCGATTTTGGACGGCTATTACACTTATGGAAGTGATTTATCCGGCCACGTTTCGCATAAAGTGCCGGGGGTGGAGGTTTCCACAGGCGCGCTGGGTCATGGCTTGGGCCTTGCGGTGGGCTATGCTTATGCTTTTAAAATTGATAACAAGCCCAATCAGGTTTATGTTGTTTTGGGCGATGGCGAATGCAATGAGGGTTCGGTTTGGGAGGCCATAATGTTGGCGGTTCAACTGAAATTGGATAACTTACATGTTGTTATAGACAACAACAAAATGCAGGCTTTGGGCTTTACAAAAGACATTATAGATATGGGCAACTTGGCAGAGAAATTTAAAGCTTTTAACTGCAATGTTGAAGAGTGTGATGGGCACAACTTGCGCGCATTAAGTAATGTTTTAAAAACGAAGAAAACCGGCGTTCCAACCGTGGTTGTTGCGCATACCGTTAAAGGGAAGGGTGTTTCGTTTATGGAAAATAATATATTGTGGCATTATAGAAATCCGAGTGAAGAAAATGCGCAAACCGCAATTAAGGAGATAGAGGAATATTATGCGAACTACAATGGTTAATAAAGTGTTAGAATTTAAAAAGAAAAATGACAATGTTATGTTTGTAACTGGCGATTTGGGCTACGGTGCGCTTGAACCCATTCAAGATATGTTTAAAGAAGATTTTATCAATTGCGGAATTGCCGAGCAGAACATGATTTCGTTTAGTTCGGGTTTGGCTTTAAACAATAAAAAAGTTTTTTGTTACAGCATTTCAACCTTTCCAACCCTGCGCTGTTTGGAACAAATAAGGAACGATGTTTGCTATCACAATGCGGATGTAACCATTATTAACATCGGCACAGGGTTAGAGTATGGCTCGCTTGGAATAACGCATCATTCCACCGAAGATATTGGATGTATGCGCACAATGCCAAACATGAAAGTTTATGTGCCATCTTGTGCAAAAGAAACTGAAATGGTTTTAGATGAAATATATAAAATTGGCGGGCCAAGTTTTGTTAGGCTAAATAAAGCGGGGGCGGATTTTAACGGTCCAACAAACACCACAATAAACGAGGTGGAAAACCACAATAGTAACATTTGCGCAATAGCTTCTGGCACAATTTTGCAAGAGGCGATTAATTACAACAAAACCAATGAAAAAATTGATATTTATTCGCTAGTTTGTTATTTTAGAGATGAAAAAGTTGCAGAAGTTTTAAGAAAATATGACTACGTTATTTCAATGGAAGAGCATCAAGTAAATTGCGGGCTTTATTCTTATTTGTGTGAAGTTAAAAATAAATACAATCTAACTTGCAAAATTATACCGTTAGCATTAAAAGGTCAGTTTGCAAGCAAGGTTGGCAAGCAAAGCGAATTAAGGGCGCATTATGGGCTAGATGCAAACGCTTTAAAAACAGAAGTTTTAAATATAAGGAAAAAGTAATATGAAAAAAGTTGTGGTAACTGGTGCAAATTGTTTTGTTGGCAAACATTTAATTGATGAACTTTTAAACGATGGGTATTTTGTTTACGCTGTTGTGCGCAGTAATTTTGATTATAAAAATAAAAATCTTAAAGTTGTAAAAGCTTCAATGGAAGAGTACGATAGTTTGCCCGAAAAAATAAAGGACAACTGCTATGCGTTTTTCCATATTGCGTGGGACGGAACGCGCGGAAAAACTAGGCTTGAAGAAGATAGGCAAAAAAACAATTACATCAATTCCATTAAAGCTGTGGCGTCTGCACAAAAACTTAAATGCAAAGTGTTTGTTGGAGCGGGCAGTCAGGCCGAATATGGCGTGCTTAATAAAGTTATTAGCGAGGAAGATACACCAACCCCTAACACCGCGTACGGCAAATATAAATTGAAATTTACAAATTATCTTCTTGCCCAACAAAACAAATCTTTTAAAACAATTATTCCAAGGTTCTTTTCGCTGTTTGGCGAGGGGGATAATCCTCAAACGGTTATAGAATCCACATTAGATAAAATGCTTGTTAATGAAGATTGTGATTTTACGCCCGCAGTTCAATATTGGAATTTTATGTATATAAAGGATTGCGTTAAGGCAATGATTTATTTAATGGAAAATAACGGTAGTGGAATTTATAACTTTGCAACTTTGGATACGCGCAGATTAAAGCAGTTTATTTTAGAACTAAAAAAGATAACTAAATCAAAATCTAAATTAAATTTTGGCGCGTTACCATACCCAAACAACAACGTTGTTAGCATAAGGCCAAACATAAGCAAGCTGATAAACGCGGGCTTTAATCAGTTCACTCCATTTAATGAAGCAATAGAAAACATTATTAATTATAAAAGGATTTTAACCAATGAAAAGAATTAGAATTTTAATTCCAACCTTTAATGAAGAGGCTAATGTGGAGCCTTTGGCGAACCAAATTATTGAGCACTTTAAAACACGTTTGCCAGAATACGATTACTGCATACATTTTATAGATAATAAAAGCACGGATAATACGCGAAGCATCATTCGCAAACTTTGTAGCGAAAATTTTAAAATTAAAGCTACATTTAACGCCAAAAATTTTGGGCAATTTAACTCACCTTATTATGGCTTAATAAGCAACAATTTGTGCAAAAGTGATTGCACAATTATAATGTGTGCAGACTTCCAAGACCCTGTTGACATGATAGAAAAATTTGTAAGGAAATGGGAAGAAGGCTATCAGGTGGTGGCGGGCGTTAAAACCAAAAGCAAGGAAAACAAGTTTATAAGATTTTTGCGCACCATCTACTATAAGCTAATATCTAAAATGAGTTCAATTAAGCAGATAGAGCATTTTACCGGCTTTGCTTTGTATGATAATTCGTTTATAGAAACGCTTAAAACCATTCAAGACCCAACACCTTTTATACGTGGTTTGGTGGCAGAACTTTGTGGCAACCTTGCCATTGTGGAATATACACAACAAAAACGCAAGGCGGGCAAAACAAAAAACAATTTTAAAACTCTGTATGACGCAGCAATGCTTTCCATAACAACTTATACCAAAAAAATTCCAAGGGTTGCAACAATTATGGGTGCAATTTTCTCTGGGCTATCCTTTGTTTCGCTTATTGCGGTTGCAATTTGTAACATTATATTTAAATTTTCACCTATCTATACACTAATAAATGGGCTTGCGCTGATAGTGTTCTTAAACATGTTCTTTATTGGCATGTTGGGCGAATACATTGTAAACATGAATGTAAGGATGCTTAACAGGCCGTTGGTAATTGAGGAAGAACGCATTAATTTTAACCGAGGGAACGATGAAGAAACTGTTTAACATGGTAAAAAATTGGGATTACAGAATAAAATTCCTTATTGTTGGCGGGCTTAACACTTTTGTGGGGTTTGCAGTTTATTTGCTTGTGTTGTTAATGTTTGGCGTAAACATTTTTAATGTGGACCCATCATTAGTTGTGCCGGTTGTTGTGGCAACGCTAATTAGTCAAGTTGTTGGCTTAATACATAGTTATTTTTGGAATAAATATTTCACCTTTGAAAGCAAAAAGAAGGATAAAATTGAAACAATTAAGTTTGTTATAGTGTATTTAGTTGCTTTTGCGGTGGATTATGTGTTAAAATTAACATTAAGAAAGGTTAATTTCTTAAATGAAATTTTAATTGCCTTAATTACCACATTAACTACAATGATAATTAGTTTTGTGGGGCAAAAAGTTTTTGTTTTTAAATATAAAAAGCAAAAGAACTTACAACAGAAGGAGGAATAAATGAAAGTTGTAATTTTTGCAGGAGGGTTTGGCACAAGAATTGGTGAAGAAAGTGTGTATAAGCCCAAGCCAATGGTGGAAATTGGTGGCAAACCAATTTTGTGGCACATTATGAAATATTATTCTAGTTATGGCTATAACGATTTTATTATTTTAGGTGGCTATAAGCAGGAAATTATTAAAAAGTTTTTTCAGGATTACTTCTTGGCCAACAGCGATGTTAGATTTAGTTATAAAGATGAAAATATCGTGGAAGTTTTGCAAAGCCATTGCGAAAACTGGAATGTTACCGTGCTTGATACCGGCCTTAACACAATGACCGGTGGTAGGCTAAAACGTGCGCAAAAATATATTGGCAATGAGCCATTTATGCTTACCTATGGCGATGGAATTTCGGATGTAGATTTAAACCAACTGTTGGAGCATCACAAAAAGGGGAATGCTCTTGTTACATTAACTGCTTATCAGCCTGAGCCTCGTTTTGGCGTGCTTGAATTTAGCAGTGAAACATCAATAAAGGCGTTTAAAGAAAAACCTAAAAATGGCGATCAATGGATAAATGCGGGCTTCTTTGTGTGTGAGCCTGGCGTGTTCGATTATATTGAAGGTGACAGCATGCCATGGGAAGATGTTCCGCTAAGAACAATGGCCAGCCAGGGCAAACTGCAAGCGTTTAAACATGTTGGCTTTTGGAAACCTATGGATACATTAAAGGATAAAACCACTTTGGAAGAAATTTGGAATAAAGGAAACGCCCCATGGAAGATATGGAATTAAAAAAATTTTATGAAGGCAAACGCGTTCTTGTAACCGGGCACACTGGCTTTAAAGGCAGTTGGCTAATCTGTTTGTTAAACAAATTGGGCGCCAAAGTGTGTGGATATGCGCTTGCACCAAACACCACACCAAATATGTTCAATTTAATTAAGGGCAAATCGTTTGTTGAACATCATGTGGGCGATATTAGGGATTATAACAAGCTTTTAAAAGTGTTTAAAAGTTTTAAGCCAGAAATAGTTTTCCACCTTGCTGCACAGCCAATTGTTTTAACTGGTTACGAACAGCCAAAATATACTTTTGAAACAAATGTTATGGGTACGGTAAATGTGTTGGAAGCAATTAGAAACACCAACACTGTTAAAAGTTTTGTAAATGTTACAACCGACAAAGTTTATTTAAACAACGATTCTGGCAGGGCATTTTTAGAAACCGACCCACTTTGCGGTTACGACCCTTATTCAAACAGCAAATCTTGTAGCGAACTTGTTACATATTCTTATCAACAAAGCTATTTTAACCTTAAAGATTTTGACAAACATCACACTGCAATTTCAACTTGCAGGGCAGGCAACGTCATTGGCGGTGGAGATTGGGCAGATTTTAGACTGATTCCTGACTGTGTTAGAAGTTTAGTTAAAGGTGAAGATATTGTTATAAGAAACCCAAATTCAACACGCCCATTTCAGCACGTGTTGGAGCCTTTGCTTATGTACATAACCATTGCCATGAAGCAATATAACAACCCAAAATTTTGTGATAATTACAACATTGGCCCAAATATAGAAAACTGCATAAGCGCTAAAGAATTGGTGGAATATTTTGTTAAATATGCGCCAGAAATAAGTTATGTAATTAAAACAGACAAAAATTGCCCACACGAAGCTAGCAAACTTACGTTGGATAACACCAAAATTAAACAAAAATTAAAATATAAGCCAACTTTTGATATGGACACAACTGTTAAATCGGTTGTGGAGTGGACAAAAAGTTATATTAATCACGAAGATATGAAGTTGGTTACAGAAAAACAAATTGATGAATTTTTTAAATCTATAAAATAATGAAAACAGCAAATTTAAAATTTAATGAACTTAATCAAGAAAAATTTTTAAAATGGTTCTTCATTTTATCTGTGTTTTTTATGGCCATTGCGGTTGTTTTGATGTGCACGCTGGCAAATCATTTAATCACTTGGAATATATGGTCCGATTTTGCCGAAGTTATGTGTTATTGCATAGAAAAAAATCCGTATGACGGAAGCTCTTATCCAACTTCAATCTATCCACCTATTGCATTTTTGTTTTTATATCCGTTCGCTTTAATGTGCAAGGGTGAAGCGCAAAGATGCATTGCTGGCGAAATTACGCATTACGAAATGGCAAAACAGCCAATTTGTGTTGTGGCTCAAATTTTATATATTGCTATTAACATGGCAATTATTGTGTATATTTCTGCAAAATTAACAAAATTTAAAGGCAAAAAATTGTTTTATCTTATTGCCATAATTTTGCTTTGGGGACCTTGCCTTTATTGTTACCACAGGGCAAACACAATTATGACAACGGCCGTGTTTGTAATGCTTTTCTTTGTGTTTTATAAAAGCGAAAAGCGCTGGCAGTGTGAACTTTCATTATTGTTTTTAGCCTTTGCCATTTCAATAAAAATTTACCCAGTGCTAATTGCTTTGGTGTTTATTAAAGATAGGCGCTGGTTAGATTTATTTAAAACCGCAATTTACACCATGCTTTTGGTGTTTGTTCCTTTTGCGTTTTATTCGGGCGGATTTATTTATAATATAAAATGCCTATTAAAGAATTTTACAGTGGCAAACAATTCACTTATAACTGGCGGTAGTAACGTTTCACTTTCTTCTTTGCTTTATAAAATTCAATTAATTATGCCATTTATTCCATTAAAGGTGGTAGAAATTGCCTCTTTGGTTTTAAAAATTGCGTTAATTTGCTGTTCAGTTGTGGTAATGTTCTTTGCCAAAAACAGCAAAAAAGATTTTAACATTTTGTGGATTGTGTTAATAACTTACATTTTAAGTGCAGACATTTCTATTGGATACATTTTGGTTGTAACAATAGTGCCGTTCATTTATTTTATTATTAATTTTGACAAATTTTCTGTTAAAGCACGCTGGATTTATAGCTTAATTTATGTGCTAATGTATTGCCAAATTTTCTATGGTGTAAAAAACAATGTACCTCAACAAATTTTGTTAATTGCCCTTTATGTTTATTATGTTGTGGATATATTTAAAGAATTTAGGCGTAACAGGCAAGAGCAAAAGAGAGTTAATCAATAACATTTTTAGATGATGTTTAGGCTAAAAATCTTTGTATTTTTAAGTTTTAGGAAAAATTTTTACAAAAGTGTTGACAAAACAAAAAATTTTTGGTATTCTTAACTCGCAATAAGGTATGGCGGTGTGGCTCAGCGGTTAGAGCAATCGGTTCATACCCGATAGGTCGGTAGTTCGATTCTACCCACCGCCACCACTCGCAATAAATTCTTTGCTTTTGCTCATTTGCTAAACGCAAATTCGCTTATTTGATGAATTTATTGCTCGTTTATATGAGGGACAACCACTTTAACGGGGTCCCACAAAACGAATGTTGCAGTGGGGAGCGCAGCCCGCAAGTGCCTATTGAGCGAGGGCAAACACTTTTGCCCGGCGAAATTTTAACTTGCTAGGGCGAGCATTTCCCTCATTACTCAGATTTTAAGAAGTTTTGCGATTAGCAAAACGAGACAAACCACGAGAACTTGTAAAGTTCGCAGTGGTAGAGGAGCAAACGAATTTAGGCTTACATTTGCAAATATATTTTGCAAATTAGCATAAGTGAGATTTGCGACGAGGTCCCTTCGTCTAATGGTTAGGACATCACCCTTTCACGGTGGCAATATGGGTTCGAATCCCGTAGGGATCACCAAATTCACACTTCGGTGTGAGTTTTTTGTTTTTTGGATGATAAAAGAATATTGGGGCCCCCACAAGACGAACGTTGCAGTGGGGAAAAGGAGTGAACAAGCAAAAGGCGAAATTTGCGTTTAGCAAATGAGGAATAGCGCAGTTCATGACGCCGCCTAGTTGTTATACTTCGTATAGACTGCTTTCGCTCGTGCTTTAATAAAACCTTAATAAAAAAGGAAAAGGAGTAATGAGGGAAAAACACATAAGTGGTGTTCCCTCATAGAACTAGGCGGACCGCCTAAAAAAGAAATCCGCAAAATATAATTTTTGCGGATGATAAAAGAGGGCGTGTTCGCCTAGTTGTCTATCATCCAATCGACATAAACGCCGTAGCCTCGGGTGGGGTCGTTAACAAAAACGTGAGTTACTGCGCCAACAATTTTGCCATTCTGCACAATCGGGCTTCCGCTCATACCCTGAATTATTCCTCCGGTTTTTTGCAAAAGTTCTTTATCTGTAATTTTTATAATCATACTTTTATCGTCTGCGGTGTTTTGTTTGTTGGCCTTAATAATTTTAATATCATAAGCCTTAACTCCGCCGTTATCTAGCGAACAATAAATTTTTGCATCTCCCAGTTTAACTGAAAGCCTTCCGCCCAAAATTGCAGTGCGGTCGGCATCAATTATGCTTTTATCTAAAATGTTGCCATACACGCCATATTTACAATTTGTGTCGGCAAGGCCAATGGCATC